>NZ_RZTG01000021.1:0-67419 GCF_003997175.1 Mesorhizobium sp. Primo-A | reverse complement strand
CGCCTCTCAGGCCCAACCCATTCCCCCCGCCCACTGGGAGCGTCGGCCACCCTTCCATGAAGAGAGCCCCTCAAGTGGTCGCCTGGGCCGGCAGCGTCGCGATTGTGGGCCTGGTCAGAACTTGTAGCTCAAATTGATCCCGACCGTATTCAGCTTCACGTTCTGATCGCGATCGTTAAAGGGTTCTGCCACCTCGTAGTGCTCGGAGCCGAAATCATAGTAGCGATACTGCGCGCCGACGACGAACTTGTCGGTCAGCGCGTAGTCGACGCCGGCACCCACGGTCCAGCCGACATTCGTGCGCGTGCTGTCGAACGCCGGACCCGCGACTTGCGATGTTTCGATGCCGGCAAAGGCGACGCCGCCAATGCCGTAGACCAGCAGGCGGTCCATGGCGTAACCCGCCTTGGCGTTGACCGACCCGAACCACTTGATGTCGGTGCCGAATGTGCTTCCCAGCGCCGATACCGTCGTGCCGCCGACCGAGGAATAGTTGAGGTCCGCCTCGGCGCCGAGCACCGCCTGGTCGAATTGCCACAGGCCGGCGACGTGGCCGCCGACAAAACCGCCGTCAATGTCGGGCGCGATGGAAAATGGCGCACCTTCTGTCACCGATACATCGGATTGGCCCCAGCCATAGCCGGCCTGCAGACCAGCGTAATAGCCCGTCCAGTCGAATCCGGGCGCGGTCATCGGCACGTCGACCGCCGGGTCGGCTGCAAAAGCCGGCACGGCCAGAACGGCAAGGAAACCGGCACTAGCGACCATCAATCGACGCATCGAACTCCCCGAAATGACGGTTCAGAAAGATCCTCGTCAGAAGGATAACCGCATTCGCCGCAATCGCAATCCCCCTGTCGCCGTACAGAATCCTCTATTTGGCATCGATGAAGTCCAGCACAGCCTGGCTATATTCATCCGGCGCTTGCAGCATGGCGAAATGACTGGCGTTGGGCAGGATGATCAGCTTCGCACCTGGGATGGCGGAGGCGATATAGTCGGTGTGTTCGCGCTTGATCGCCTCATCGTGGTCGCCGGCAACGATCGCCGTCGGCGTGGTTATCTCGGCAAGCTGTTCCTTGCTCCACGCCGGCTCGCTCTCCCACATGTGGCTCATCTGCGCCACGAAGGCGTCATACTGGTCCGGTGTTTTCGACATCTTCTTGTAGTCGCGGCCGGAGCGGTCGATGTAGGCGGCAAAGGTCTTGTTGGTCATCACGCCCGGATCAAGGCCGTCGGTGGTTACGTTGGCGGCTTGCGCGAACAGCCTTGTCAGCCGCTCCGGATGATGCAGTGCGATGTCGATACCGATGATGCCGCCATCGCTCCAGCCGACAAGCGCGGTCTTGTCGATCTTCAGGTGGTCGAGCAGCGCCAGATAGTCCGATGCCATCAAGTCGTAGCCATAGGGCTGCTCGGTGCGGGTGGAGCGGCCGTGGCCACGGCTGTCGGCGACGATTACCTTGTGCGTCTTGGAAAGCGTGGCCACCTGGCTGGCCCAGATGTCGCCGTGGCCGAGGCCGCCATGGATGAGCAGCACCGGATCGCCCGCGCCGAAAACGGCGTAGTACATCTGGATGCCGTTCACCGGCGCGTATCCGCTCTGATCGGGTTTGGGCATGGCCGCTGGTTCCGGCAAGGTCTGCCAACGCTCCTCGGCCACGGCAGAAGTGGTCGACGCTGCGAACAAGATAACGATGGCGAACGCTTTCCAAAAACGGGTCATGTCTTCCCTCATATGGTTCGGTTCGCGGTCAGCATCGCCTTCCAGCCGGATTAGTCAACAAGCTCGCCCTGACGCGGTATGTCGGACCGACGGCTCTGGCGGCGCCCGCCGACATTTGCGAGACTGGCGGCAACCGAGGAATCGCCAATGACGAAAGCAACGCCCGCAAAACCCAGACCGTGGACCGAGATGGCGACACATCTGGTCGATGTCGCCGTGGGGCGCAAACCCGCTGACCTGGTCGTGCGCAACGGCCGCTGGGTGAACGTTCATTCGGGCGAGATCATCGCCGGCACCGACATCGCCATTGCCGGCGGGCGCTTTGCCTATTGCGGGCCCAATGCCAGCCATGCAATCGGCCAGGGCACCAAGGTGGTCGATGCCGGCGGGCGTTATCTGGTGCCCGGCCTCTGCGACGCGCATATGCATGTCGAGAGCGGCATGGTGACGGTGACCGAGTTCTGCCGGGCCGTCATTCCGCACGGCACCACCTCGATGTTCATCGACCCGCACGAGATCGCCAATGTTCTGGGTCTGCCCGGCGTGCGGCTGATGCATGACGAAGCGGTCGCCATGCCCATCAACGTGCATGTCCAGATGCCGTCCTGCGTGCCTTCGGCGCCGGGGCTGGAACATGCCGGCGCCGAGCTGACGGTCGCCGATGTCGCGGAAGCGATGACCTGGGAGAACATTATCGGCCTGGGCGAAGTGATGAATTTCCCCGGCGTCGTCGCCAATGATCCGGTCATGTCGGGCGAGATCGCGGCGACGGTCAAGGCGGGCAAGACGGTCGGCGGCCACTATGCCTCGCGCGATCTCGGCCTGCCGTTCCACGGCTACGTCGCCGGCGGCCCCGAGGACGACCATGAGGGCACGCGCGCCGAGGACGCTATCGCCCGCGTGCGCCAGGGCATGAAGGCGATGCTGCGGCTGGGCTCGGCCTGGTACGACGTCGCCTCGCAGATCAAGGCGGTGACGGAGGGCGGAATCGACCCGCGCAACTTCATCCTGTGCACCGACGACAGCCATTCCGGCACGCTGGTCCAAGAGGGCCATATGGACCGCGTGGTGCGCCACGCCATCCAACAGGGATTGAAGCCGGTGACGGCGATCCAGATGGCGACGCTCAATACCGCCCAGCATTTCAAACTGGAGCGCGAGATCGGCTCGATCGCGCCGGGCCGGCTGGCCGACCTGCTGATCGTCTCGGATCTCGCCGCAATGACCATCGACGAGGTCTATGCACGCGGCGTCAGGGTGGCCAAGGGCGGCAAGCTCGAAATCGACATTCCGGCCTATGATTACCCCCGGACGGCGAAGAACACCGTCAAGCTCGGCAAGAAGTTGAAGGGCGACGACTTCGATATCGCCGCCCCCAAGGGCGCCAACGAGGTTCGGGTGCGTGTCATCGGCGTCATCGAGAACCAGGCGCCGACGCGCGCGCTGGAGGCCGATCTGCCGGTCGAGGACGGGCTGGTCGCAATGGACCGCCGCAACGACATCTGCCAGATCGCGCTGGTCGAGCGTCACAGGGGCACGGGCGGCGTCAGCAACGCCTTCGTTTCGGGCTTCGGCTATATGGGCGACTGCGCCATGGCGTCCAGCGTGGCGCATGACGCCCACCACATCATCTGCGTCGGCACCAACAAGCAGGACATGGCGCTGGCGGTAAACCGTCTGGGCGCGGTCGGTGGCGGCGTCGTGCTGTTCTCCAAGGGCAAGGAACTGGCGCTGGTCGAAATGCCGATCGCAGGCCTGATGTCGGACGAACGGGCGGAAATCGTCGCCGCCAAGGCCGAGAAGCTCACCGAGGCGATGCGCAAGATGGGCTGTTCATTGAACAACGCCTACATGCAGCACTCGCTGCTGGCGCTGGTCGTCATTCCGGAGCTCAGGATCTCCGATGTCGGCCTGATCGATGTGACGACATTCCAGAAGGTCGATCTGTTCGTCTAGGATTGTTGATATTCAGGCCATGCCGACCTGTAAGTAGCGATTTTCTGCGCTTCCGGTGCTCACGTACTTAAGTACGCTCCGCTCCGGTTCTCGAAAACCACCACTTTCGGCTCGGCCTGACCCGAATCTCAACAATCCTAGGGCCAATGCCGCCCGCTGGCTCACCCGCCGGTGGCGATGGTCAGCACCTTGAACGGCGTGGTGATGACGATCTCGGCGACCGAGCCGACGGCCTTGCCGAGGCCCTGGCCGAGATTGTTGAGCTGTGTCGGGTCGGGTTCGTCCGAGGCGAGGCCCGCCGGCGCCCGCAGCCGGTCGCCGAGCAGTTGCACCAGCATCGGGTTGTCGGCGAATTTGGCGTGGTTGAGGCGGTCGCCGCCCTTGGCCTGGGAAAGATCGACCACCGACACGCCATAGCTGGCGAGGTCTGCAGCGTTGCCGTAGTCGCCGACGCGCGGCTTGTCGCCCGAGATCAGGGACGAGAGCTTGAGAGCCCGGTCATCCGCAGAGAGCAGGATGGCGAACGGCTTGTCGGGTTTGCCGTAGCGGATCATCTGCTTCTTGAAGACGTCGACATCGATGTCGGGCGAGGCCAGGATGACGTAGCCCAGTTTGCCGCCGAGATCCCGGTCGCCGGTGATGGCAAGCTGGCGCAGCGTCTCCATGGTCACCCAGGTTCCCATCGAATGGGCGATGATGTCGATGCTCTTGACCTTTGTCTTGGCCAGCATCCTGAGCGTCGCCTCGAGGTCGTCGCGCGCTGCGTTGGCGCTTTCCTTGTCGTAGATGTAACCCGTGGTCTTGCCGCTCGAAGCCCAGGAGAACAGCACCGGGGTGCCGGGATATTTGGTGTCGTGGGCGATCTGCGTCAGCCGGTAGATGCCGTCGTCAAAACCGTTGTTGAAGCCGTGCACGAAAACCAGCGCACGGTCGCCGCGCATGGAAATGTCGGCGCCGACCGCTTTGGCGAACTGGGGCGCGCCTTCATAGAAAGTGACGTCCTTGGCGGTAAAATCCTTGGCAGGATTGCTGTTTGCCGATCCCTTGGCCCGCTCGATGGCGCCGACCTGATGGCTTTTGGGAACGGTGACGTCGACACGGGCAAAGCTGGTGGTCAGCGAGCGATCGCCGTCGTAAACCTGTCGCGGCTCTTTTGTTGCCCTCTGGCGGGTGGTGGCGACGAAGATTTCATGCGTGGCCGCGATGTCGGATGCGGGCACCGAGACCGTCGTCCTGTTGAGCAGGTCGTGCGTTTTCCCGCCAGCGCAGCCGGTGACAGCGAGCGCCGATGCAACGACGAGGTAGCTCTTCGAACGCACGGTCACACGCAGGCTCCCGCAAAAGGGGACGTCAAACGCGTGACGTCGCTGGCTATTCCGATAAGGCCAGAGACCGGCGCGGTCCAGTTCAAAGTGAATCCATACGTCCGCGATGCCGGGCAGGCATCGCCGCGAGACCGCACCTATTGGCCAAGCAGGCTGATGCGGTCGGTGACATCACGGTCGCTGGCAAAGCCGTCATCCTCGCGCAGCCGCTGGCCGATCATCTTCACCAGCGTCGGATTGTCGGCGAATTTCGTATGGTTGAAGCTGTCCGATCCCTTGACCTTGGACAGGTCGACGACCGTCACGCCATAGGAGGCAAGATCGGCGGCATCCTTGTAGTCGCCGACACGCGGCCGTGAACCGGCGATCAGGCCGGAGAGCCGCAGCGCACGGTCGTCGTCCGATAACAGCAGGATGAACGGCTTGTCGGGCTTGCCATAGCGCCGCATCTGGCTCTTGAACACGTCGACATCGATGTCGGGCGAGGCCAGCACCACGTCGCCGAGCTTGCCGCCGAGATCGCGATCGCCGGTGATGGCCATCTGGCGCAGCGTTTCCATGGTGACCCAGGTTCCGAGCGAATGTGCGACGATGTCGATGCGCCGCGCGCCGGACTGCTCCAGCATCCTGAGCGTCACCTCCAACTGGTCGCGGGCAGCGCTGGCGCTTTCCTTGTCGTAGACATAGTCGGTGGTCCTGGCGCCCGATGCCCAGGAAAACAGCACTGGCGTGCCGGGATAGCCGGAATCATGGACGATCTGGGTCAGGCGATAGACGGCGGCATCGAAGCCGGTGTTGTAGCCATGCACGAAGACCATGACGCGGCCGCCGCGCGCCGCGATGTCGGCGTTGAGCGCGCTGGAGAATTTCGGCTGCGTGTCGTAGCCGACGACCTCGGAAGCCATGAAATACTTGGCCGGGTCGTCCGACTTGCCGCGCGAGCGGCGCTCGATCTGGCCGGTCTTGTGAAGCCCCGGAACGGTGACGTTGACGCGGGCATAGTTCAGCGTCGCCGACCGTTCGCCGTCGAAAACCTTGTTGGGATCGTCGGATTTCTTGCGCGTCGTGGCGATGAAGATCGAGTGGTTGCCGGCGATCTCCGTCACCGGCGCGGACACCATGGCGCTGCCAAGCAATTCCTGTGTTTGCTGGCCGGCGCAGCCGGCGACGAACAAGGCCAGGACAACGGTAAAAATCTTCTTCAAAGGCACGCCTGAATTTCCAACTCCGGCCGAAAGGCCTGTCTATCCTCACGATACCTCCCGGACAGGCAGAGTGCGGCAGAACTAAGTCCTGTCGAGTCGAAATGTGATCGGCGCCCCGCTGCGGCCATCGCAGTGTTGCGCGAAAGCCAAAATGGCGGGAAACGCCTGCGTGATGTGCGCAATGAGCGGCGTCGCCGCTGGCCCTCCAATCCCCGCGGAGATAGCGATTTCATACCGCCCGATGCGAGGGGGCATGAGAATGCACCCGCAAGTAGCTGAAAATATTTCGCAAAATTTCCGCCCGGAAGGACGTAAATGATGGACGATGGCGCTGGGGAGCCGGATATGTGATAGGCGGGCTCGCGCCGCACCTGGTCATGGCGCTCAACAACCGAACGTTCGCGACCCGATTAATGATAGAGATCCGCGGACAGCATGCAACGCAAGGTGATTTTCCCCAGGGGTGGTTTCCGATGAACAGTTTCTCTTCCCGCGTTGCTGCCGCTGCCGCCGCGATCCGCCAGATCTTCCCTGAAACGCCGCTACAGGAAAACGACTATCTGTCGAAAAAGACCGGTGCGCGGGTGCTGTTGAAGCGCGAGGATCTGTCGCCGGTCCGCTCCTACAAGATCCGCGGCGCCTTCAATTTCTTCCGCAAGACACTGGCGGCCGGCAACGAGGCCGAACTGTTCGTCTGCGCGTCCGCCGGCAACCACGCGCAGGGCTTTGCTTTCGTCTGCCGCCATTTCGGCAGGCGAGGCGTCGTGTTCATGCCGGTGACGACGCCGCAGCAGAAGATCGACAAGACCAGGCTGTTCGGCGGCGATTTCATCGAGATCAGACTGGTCGGCGATTTCTTCGACGATTGCTATCGCGCTGCCCTGGAATTCACCGACAGTTCCGGCGCCCATATGGTGCCGCCTTTCGATCACAAGGACATCATCGAGGGCCAGGCAACCGTCGCCTACGAGATCGCGGACCAGATGCCGGGCGCCCGCATGCCCGATATCGTCATGCTGCCGGTCGGCGGTGGCGGACTTGCCGCGGGCGTCACCCACTATTTCGCCGATCAGGGCAGGGAAGCACACTTCGTCTTCTGCGAACCGGCAGGCGCGCCGAGCCTGCGCGAGAGCCTCGCAGCGGGGAAACGGCTCAAGCTCGCCAAGGTCGACAATTTCGTCGATGGCGCCGCGGTGGCCGAGATCGGCCGCGAGCCGTTGCGTCATCTCAAGGATTTTCCGGCCGACACGGTGCGGCTGATCCCGGAAAACAGGCTCTGCGCCACCATGATCGAGATGCTCAACGTCGAAGGCGTCGTGCTGGAGCCGGCCGGCGCGCTGGCGATCGATGCGCTCAAGGATTTCTCCAAGAAGGAGATCAGGGGCAAGACGATCGTTGCCGTGGTTTCGGGCGGCAATTTCGATTTCGAGCGGCTGCCGGACGTCAAGGAACGGGCGTTGCGCTTCGAGGGTCTGAAGAAATACTTCATCATCCGTTTTCCGCAGCGGCCGGGCGCGCTGCGCGATTTCCTCGAACTGCTCGGACCCGACGACGACATCGCCCGTTTCGAATATCTGAAGAAATCGGCGCGCAATTTTGGTTCGGTGCTGATCGGCATCGAAACCAGGGACCGTCGCAATTTCGATCTGCTCAAGGCGAAGTTCGAGGCCGAGGGCGTTCAGTATCAGGACATCACCGACAACGAGACACTGGCCGGGTTCATCATATGAGCGATCGAATGGTTGATCCGGGAAAAATCTTCGTCGCGCTGTTTTCCGGCATCAATGTCGGCGGCAACCGCATCGTCAAGATGGCGGAGCTGCGGTCGTTCTTCGAGGGCCTCGGCTTTTCCGACGTCGCCACCTACGTGCAGAGCGGCAATGCCGTGTTCCGGGCGAAGAAAGGCGACGCGGCGGCACTGGCGAACCTGCTCGAAGCAGCCTTCGAGACGAAATGGGGGTTCCATTCGCGCATCATGGTGCGCGATCTCTCCTGGTTCGAGAAGCTGGTGCGCGAAAATCCCTATCCGGAAATTGCCGCGGACCACACGAAGCTGCACGCCTATGTGCTGGAACGCGAGCCGACCGCCGATGAGGTGGCGCGGCTGACCGAAAAGTGCACCGGCCCCGAACGCTTCGAGATCAAGGGCGATGTGCTCTACCTCAGCGCACCGAATGGGCTGGGCAAATCGGTGTTTGCCGGGCTGATCCCGCGCACGCTGAAAGTGCCGGGTACCGCGCGCAATTGGCGCTCGGTGCAGGCGCTGCTGGAGATGGCCGCACACGCCGGTGAGAAGTAGTTGGCTGGCTAGGCGGAAGTTGGTTTCCAGTCGAAGGTCAGTTCTTCGCGGAAAGCAAAGCGCTTGATGTGATCGGCGACAACGCTTTCCAGGCGCTCGATCGATCCTGCTTCGTCAGTCGACACCGTGACATGCAGCGCTGCGGCATCGGCAGCCATGACGGTACGGCCCATTGAGAGATCGATGGTGCCATGGGTGGGATCGAACTCGACCGGGAATTTGTGTGCCCAGTGCTTGCACAACTGCTGCAGGTAGCGGCTGGCATGTTCGGTGGCGACGTCGGCATGGCTGGTCGGCATGAATTCTCCTGGGCAAGCGCCCTTTTGCATGGCTGGGCGCCGGCCAAGCCTGGCGCCTCAGCCAGACAGATAGGCGCCGCCCCTGAAAAACCAAACGGTAGCGGGGCCGTCAGCCTGGCATTGTCCGCTCAAGACAGCGTGATCGGCTACCAGCTTCCGGTGTTCGCCATCGAAGCCCAAGGCTCGGCCTTGGCCTTGGCCGGGCCTTTCTGCAAAAGCTCGATCGAGATGCCGTCCGGCGACTTGACGAAAGCCATGTTGCCGTCGCGCGGCGGCCGGTTGATGATGACGCCATTGTCCATCAGATGCTGGCAGGTGGCGTAGATGTCGTCGACCTCATAAGCGAGGTGGCCGAAATTGCGCCCGCCCTTGTAGTCTTCGGGATCCCAATTGTAGGTCAGTTCGACCAGCGGTGCCTTTTCATTGATGCCGCTCTCCTCGTCTTCCGGTGCGGCGAGGAAGATCAGCGTGAAGCGGCCCTGCTCGTTTTCGTAGCGGCGCACTTCCTTGAGGCCGAGCTTATTGCAGTAGAAGTCGAGCGAGGCATCGACGTCGGCGACGCGGATCATAGTGTGCAGATAGCGCATGTGATTTCCTCGATAAATTGCGTTGCGGCGCAACATAGGGTCGGCCCTGTCAAAGGGCAATCGTGCGGCGGTGCGCAATGCCGGCAAAGAACAAATCCGGTATTGCCCCAATGAACCGTGAAAAAAGGCACGGCAGGTCTTGCACACACCGGAAGCCGCAGTGTTAATCTGTTGGCAAGAATCAGTTGCGGTGTTCTTGAAAAGAGGGGGCATTCTTATGGGGGAAAAGGCCTCTTTCATGGGGCGGGACGGAACCCTTGGCGACGCCTTGCAGCGTGACGAAGGCGGCGACGCTTCTGATCTGCTCGAAGTAGCCGGCGCCATCAAGTGGTTCGATGTGGCCAAGGGTTATGGTTTCATCCTCCCGGATGACGGCATCTCGGGCGACATCCTCCTTCATGTGACATGTCTTCGAAGAGACGGCTTTCAGACGGCGCTGGAAGGCGCACGCGTGGTCTGCCTCGTCAAGCATGGCGAGCGCGGATTGCAGGCCTTCCGTGTGCTCTCCATGGATGTCACCACCGCGGTCCACCCGGCCGAGATGCAGGAGCAGCGCACCCATGTCGCGGTGACGCCGGAGAGCGGTCTCGAACGCGCCTTGGTAAAATGGTTCAACCGCACCAAGGGGTTTGGTTTTCTCACCCGCGGCGAGGGTACCGAGGACATCTTTGTCCATATGGAGACCTTGCGCCGTTACGGTATCACCGAGCTTCGGCCCGGACAGGTCGTGCTGGTTCGTTTCGGGCGCGGCGACAAAGGCCTTATGGCCGCCGAAATTCACCCCGATATGGGGACCTTGCCGGTCTCGCACTAGGGCGTTTCCGGCCGAGGATCTCGAATGGCTTACAGGAACTGGCTGACCGCGGGCGCGATGTGCGCGATTGCCTTCGTCGCCGCCGCCGGTGGTTACTTCTATTCCGAAAAGCCAACCTCGGCGGACAGCCGGGCAATGATCCTTCCGGCCGATCCGGCGCCATTGGTCGTGGTGACGAAAGGCGGTGATCGCTCTTTCTCCATCGAAGTCGCCGACACCGCCGCGGAGCGCGAGGCTGGCTTGATGTATCGCCAGGACATGGCGGACAACCACGGCATGCTGTTTGTCTTCGAGGTCCAGCAGCAGGTTGGCTTCTGGATGCACAACACCCCGATGCCGCTTGATCTGATTTTTGTCGGCCAGGACGGCAAGATCCGGGCGGTCAAGCACGGCGAGCCGCAATCAGACGCCGTCATTTCGCCTGGTGTACCGGTGCGCTTCGTGCTTGAGCTCAAGGCCGGCACTGCCGCCAGGAACGGCATCGAGTATGGCGACCTTTTGCGCCATCCGGCGGTGGGCACGGTGTCCGGCCCCGGCATGCCGCCCGCCGACAATGGCGATGCACCCAATGGCGGTGGCGGTTGAGTGCGCAAGCGGGGTCGCTGATGCAGTTTTTCACCCATGACGGCTTCGATCTTGCTTTCCTCGAGCGCCAGCCGGAATCGGGCGAGGGCGATCCGGTGCTGATGATCCACGGCTTCGCTTCGAGCCACTATGTCAACTGGGTGTCGCCCGGCTGGTTCAAGACGCTGAACGATGCCGGTTACCGCGCCATCACCTTTGACAATCGCGGCCACGGCGCGTCGTCCAAGAGCTATGATGAGGCCGACTATACGCCGGTCAAGATGGCCTCCGATGCCACTGCCTTGCTCGACCATCTCGGCATCGAGCGCGCCCACGTCATGGGTTATTCCATGGGCGCGCGCATCGCGGCGTTCATGGCGCTGTCCGATCCGGACAAGGTGGTGACGCTGGTCTTCGGCGGCCTCGGCATCGGCATGATCGACGGTGTCGGCGATTGGGATCCGATTGCCGACGCGCTGCTTGCCGAAGATCCGGCCGCGACCAGCCATCCGCGCGGCCGGTCGTTTCGCGCCTTCGCCGACCAGACCCGCAGCGATCGCCGTGCCTTGGCGGCTTGCATCGCCAAATCGCGCGAATTGCTGAGCGAGCAGGATGTTGCCCGCATCGCCCAGCCGACGCTGGTCGCAGTCGGCACCACCGACGACATAGGCGGCTCGCCCGATGAGCTTGCAGCGTTGATGCCGAACGCCAGGGCCTTCCACATCGAGGGCCGCGATCATATGCTTGCCGTCGGGGACAAGACCTTCAAGCAGCGCGTGCTGGAGTTCTATGCCGAAAATCCGCTCTGAGCGGAGGGCCCGGGCAGCGAGAAGCAGTGCCGTAGTCGGGGACGAGGCTGCTTGGCATCGTGATAGGCGCCTATCCTGATTGTCCTTAGCCGTTTGCAAGGGCCGCCAGCGATCGCGCAATGTTTTCCCGGGCCTGCGGTTCGAAGCGCTGGCGAAACTCTTGCGTGTGGAAGATATGCGGGCGGGCGAGGAAACTCTTCAAGACCGCACTGCGTCCGGCTCGCCACATCAGCTCCTCCACCCAGTGGTACTCGCGCCGCACGGCGCGCTCATAGGCGTCGAAGGCGTCCGGCGCGGCACCCAGGATCGACAGGTCCATATCCAGGAAAAGACTTGCGTCCCGTGTGGCCGTCGCGCCGTCGAACGGCGGCACCTGGTGCGTGGCGGTGGCGACAATCATTGCCGAGATGCGGTCGAGACGTGAAGGATCTGTGCGGCCCGCCAGCTTTTTTTCGGCAAGGGCGGCACTTTGCGCCTCATTGTCCTTGGCCCTGCTGTCATAGACGGCATCGTGGAACCAGATCGCCGCTTCGATCGCCTCGGGATCGGCCAGCAACCTTCGATAGTCGCCAGCCAGCGCCAGCATCGCCTCGATATGGGCAAGGTTGTGGTAGTGGCGGCCCTGTGCCCGGTAGAGCCCTGAGAGCTCGCTTTTCAGCGCGTCGTCGATCAAGGGTTCGTTTTCCATGGCTGCTTGAATTCCCGCGAACCAAATCCATTTGACAAAGCACTAAGGAAAATTGAGTTCAATCGTGCTATGATCTGGCTTATATGTGCGGCCGGGCAGCAGGCAAGCACAACAGGCAAGCCAGGCAGGACGCAGGACGAGACGGCGATGAACAGCATCAGCATTTCCCGACACAGCGCATTGAAGCCGGTCGATCCGATCTGGCGTTCGATCCGCGACGAGGCCATGGAGGCTGTCAACCGCGACCCGCTGCTCGCTGCATTCCTCTATTCGACCATCCTCAACCAGGACAGCCTGGAAGAAGCAGTCATTCATCGGCTGGCCGAGCGGCTGGCGCACCAGGACATCGGCTCCGATCTCATCCGCCAGACCTTCAAGTCCATGCTGGCCGACGACAAGGAGTGGCCGACGACGGTGCGTGTCGACATCCAGGCCTATTACGATCGCGATCCGGCTTGCGACCGCTTCATCATGCCGGTGCTCTATTTCAAGGGGTTCCACGCCATCCAGACGCATCGGCTGGCGCATTGGCTGTGGAACCAGGGGCGCAAGGATTTCGCGCTCTATCTGCAGAGCCGCTCGTCCTCGGTCTTCCAGACCGACATCAACCCGGCCGCCCGCATTGGCAAGGGCATCTTCATCGACCACGCAACCGGCCTCGTGGTCGGCGAGACCGCGGTCATCGAGGATGACGTGTCGATCCTGCATGGCGTGACGCTGGGCGGCACCGGCAAGGCCGGCGGCGACCGCCACCCCAAGATCCGCTACGGCGTGCTGATCGGCGCCGGCGCCAAGATACTCGGCAACATCGAAATCGGCCATTGCTCGAAGATCGCGGCCGGCTCGGTGGTGCTGTCGCCTGTGCCGCACAACAAGACGGTTGCCGGCGTGCCGGCCCGCGTCGTCGGCGAGACCGGCTGCGATCAGCCGTCGCGCCAGATGGACCAGCTTTTGCCGTCGCAGACGATGGATCAGGTCGTCAGTTTCGACATCTGATTGTCATATGTCCGCTGCCTGAGGCCGTGGGCAGACATGGGCGATTGTTCTCGCCCAAGGTCTTTTGAGATTCAGGTCAGGCCGAGCCGAAATGGTGGGTTCCGAGAACCGGAGCGGAGCGTACGTTTGGGTACGTGAGCACAGTTCTACCGCGACGCGGTAGAACGGGGAAGCGCAGGAAACCGCCATTTGCAGGCCGGCCTCACGTGAATATCAACAGACCTTAATCAGGCCGCTTGCCTTTACATCGCCATTGTCGACGTGCCAGAAGCGCGTTCGAACGAGCAAGCCCGATGATCGGAGAAGACTGTTGAAGCCGGACGAAATCAGAAAGCTGGACGCCTATTTCAAGCGCGTCTTCCAAAACCCCAAGCTTGAGGTCAAGGCGCGGCCGCGCAAGGACGATTCGGCCGAGGTCTATGTCGGCGACGAATTCCTCGGCATCGTCTTCAAGGACGAGGACGACGGCGACTACAATTTTTCGATGGCGATTCTCGACATCGATCTGGCCTGAGCCAGCAAATCTTGCGGTCGGCCGGCTCATGCGGCCGGCCAGCCGGTTCCCTTGAAGCGTTCTTAACGTCCCGCCTTCAGAACGCGCCCGGCTTCGGTGGCGATTGCCGCGTCGAGCGCCTGCCAATCGCCCAGAAACTCCCTTGGGAAGCGATAGGTGAGGCTGAGTTCGTCGCCGACCTGGATGTCGCGCTCGCAGGGCGCCAGCGATTGGTCGGCACTCGGCCCGCTCAGGCAACGGGCCACGAACGGCTCCTTGCCGGGGCGATTGCCGACAACCAGCACCTCGTTCAGATAGCCTGATTTCTCGTTGAAACCATAAATCATCGTGCCGCCAGGCCCGGCAGTGCCGGGTCGGATGATCAGCGCGCTGTAGATCGGCGCGAAGCGGCCGCTCATGTCACGCGACATCATCTGCTGTTCGAAGGACAGGAAGACGATGCTTTTGGCTGTTCCCGTATGGTTGAAATCATCTCGCGCGGCCTCGCTGTAGCCGTCCATCTGGGGATAGCGCAGATAGAGGTCGAGCCGCGAGGCGATGCCGTCGCGCCGGGCCTGGGCGAAACGGATGGCATTGGCCGGGACCGTGATGACATTGTTGCCGATCACCACCTGGTGGGCTGTTGCGTCGTCGGTGTATCCGGCCATGGCGATCGAATGGCCGAACCATTTGCCGGCAAGGCTGATCGCCACCGACAACAGGGCGAGCACCGCGAACCCGTAGAGCACCCGCTTCATCAGCCTGGAATCGACCACGGTGAGTTCGTTGGCGAGCGCTGCCTGCTTCATCTCAGTCCTCGGATCTCGGGCCGCCCGTCCGCCTGCAGTGTCCCCGGGCGGCACACATCGCACGGCATGGCTCTTGCAGCCTGCATGGAACGACTGTGCAATTTCATGGTAAACGGAAAGTTAAGATGGGACCGCTGGAACTCACACTCTTTGCTTTTGCCGTCGGGTTGACGGCCTGCGGGCTGGCCGGATCGGCCATGGAACTGGTGTCGGGCCGCAAGGTCGCCTTCACCGAACCCTATGTGTCGCCGTCACATGTCTTGCGCTCGCTGCTCGCCACGGCCTGTGCGGGACCGTTCATGCTGGTCAACGACGCCATCGATGCCCGGCGTCAGCGCCGCATTTCAACGTTGGCGCTGATGTCCTGCGGCTGCACGGCAATTGCGTGGACCTTGGCGCTGGGCGTCGTCGTGCTTGCCATTGCCTCATGGTCGGTCCGTCTCCTAGGGTCCGAGCTGCCAGCTTGAGACGATTCGGAGACCAGGAATGCCGCTTTATGCGATCGATGGAACAGAGCCCAGCTTCGCCGATGCGGACTCGAACTGGATCGCGCCCGATGCGACGCTGATCGGCGACGTCAGGGTCGGACGCAATGCCGGCTTCTGGTTCGGCGCCGTCATCCGGGGCGACAATGAGCCCATCGTCATCGGTGCCGACACCAACGTGCAGGAACATACGGTCATGCACACCGATCCCGGTTTCCCGCTGACGATCGGCGAAGGCTGCACGATCGGCCACCGCGCCTTGCTGCATGGCTGCACGATCGGCGACAACAGCCTGATCGGCATGGGCGCCATCGTGCTGAACGGCGCGAAAATCGGCAGGAATTGCCTGGTCGGCGCCGGTGCGCTGGTTACCGAGGGCAAGGAATTCCCGGACAATTCGCTGATCGTCGGCTCGCCCGCCAAGGCGATCAGGGTGCTGGACGACGCGGCCGTGGCAAGGTTGCGCGGCTCGGCGGCGCATTATGTCGCCAACGGCAAGCGCTTCAAGGCGGGGTTGAAGAAGGTTTTCGAACGGCCATAGCCAGAAATGGCGGAGCCGGCCCGGGGACGGGGCCGGCTCCTTTCACCCGGTCGTTGGGGACGGGGAGGGTGGGGACTCGACCGGGTTTCTCCTGAAGCGCCTCGCATTCACGCGGCGCGCTTGAGCTCTGTTTTAGCGGACGCTGGCGACCGCGTCGGAGCGGCCGTCATTGATCGTCACCCAAACGCCGGAATTCTGGTCCGACTGGCGCTTGAGATAGGTGTAGTCGGTGTCCGTCCAGGACAGGACCTTGGTCTCAAGATTGTCGAGGATGAATTCTCCGAGGCTGGTGCGCACGGTCAGCACCGCGTGGCCGTCGCCATTCGGCTGGCGCGCCACCGTCATCAGCAGATTGCCGGCGGGGACGCCCACATCCATCAACTCGCGGCGCTTTTCCAGCGCGTAATCCTCGCAATCGCCATAGCCATTGGCCGGATAGGCCCAATATTCCTCGACACCGTAGTTTTCCATGTCGGTGCGCGGCTTGATGCGGGTGTTGACCGAATTGTTGATGTTGACGATCGTCGCCCACAGCTTGCGGGTCAGTTCGACCGGCGCACCCCTGCGGGTCCGTTCGCTGCATTCGCCGGGAATGCGCTGGCAGAACTCATAGTGACCAACAGGCTGGGTGGTGCGTCCGCCGGTGTGCATATAGGCCGGTCCCGCGGCATATGCTGATCCCCAAGCGGAAAGCTGCATCGCCATTGCCGCCAGCAACAGCTTGCCCCTCGTTTTCTTCATTGTTGTAGTCTCCCCGTTCGAAGGAGACATTGCCACATGTGGATTTATTTGACGCAAAAGCGCGAAGTAGATATTGAGTAAAAGTCCAATAGAATAAACGTAAAATTTGAATCATTTGAGTATTAATTCGTTTGGATATTGGGGCCCCTCACGACGGGGGCGGAGGGCTTCCAGGCCCCTCCAACAGCGGCCGAAGCATGCCATGGCGTCGAAAACAAAAAACCGGCCGCAAGGGCCGGTTCCTGGAATGTTGCTGTCGGGCCTGCTCAGGCGCGTGGCGTGTTGAATTCGGAATCAAGCGTTTCGGGACGCTGGATCACAGCGAATTCGATGGCGACGCCGTCCTCGAAATGACGCACGACCTGCCCGCGCATGGTGCCAAGCATGACCTGGATGCCGATCGCCGGTTTGACGTCGATTTCGACAGCGGCGCCGGAGAGCGAAAGGTCGATGATGCGGCACTGGTACTGGCGGCCGTCGGTGAGCTGCAGCACGCTTGTCGGATTGCGCGGTGCGACGCGCTCGTGGCGGCGATCTTCCGGCAGGTCGAGTTCATGCTTGTTGGCCAGCCAGGTCAATTGCGCGGCCAGCTTGTCCTTCTTGCGATCCGACGCAATGACGGTCATTGCGAAACCGTCCTGCAGGGTGCGTGTGACGACGCCTTCGATGCGGCCGATATGATCGATGTAGGCGATGATTTTTTCGCCGGGCATGCCGATGCGGTCGGTGCGAAACGCGACATTGCCCGGTGACATGTCGACGACCTGGCAGGGATGTTCGGTGCGGTCTTCCAGCATGAAGCGTCCGTAAATTTTAACCCGGACGCGCTGAAAGTTTCGCCTTTCAGCTTGGGACGGCGCATAGTCGACCGCCGCTGACCTCATGACTGCCTACACCCCGTTTGGCATCCCGCGCGCCGATGCGAGGAACTTCATCACAGAAGTACAACAAAGCGGGTTAACAAAGGGGAAAAGCGGGCGCTCCAGCGTTTTCCTTTTTGCAGGCCGTGGTGCCAAAACCGCCGCGCAGTTTTGGGCGACGTGCATCAGGTCTCAAAAAACAGCGGACTATTCCTCGCGCCCGCCATCGAAGACGACGAGATGACGGATGCGACGCACCCGGCCGAGCGCCGAGATCGTCTCGGGTGCCCCAAGTTCATCGGGAACAAGCGAGGGAACATCGATCGCCGGGCGATTGTTCAGAAGCTCCTTCTCCGGATCTATGACGCGGATTGAATCGATCAACGCATCGGTGATCGGATCGGCACCCAGCCAGAAGGGTTTCTCCACGGCGCTGATGACGCCCAGGCAGCGCGGATTTTCGACGCCGCCGTCCAGCGGCAGGGCAAGCAGTTCGAACTTATTGGAGCGCCCGTTGCGGCTGAAGCCCTCATAGCTGATGAGCACGACCGATTTCTGCTCGAACACGCCATGGATCAGGCGCGAGACGAGCCGCTGGTCCTTCTCGCGCCACAGCGATGGAAAGGAAAACCCCTTGAGCTCGCGGCCGTAGCAGGCGCAAAGCCTCGTGCCGGCCAGCCGGAATACGGCCTGTCCGCGCGTGTCACGTTCCAGGATAAAGGTGTCGGCCAGCAGCGACTTGATGTCGGCCGGTTCGACCTCCGAACGCTTCGGGGCGGGGCGTCCATCACGCAGGCGGTTCCAATATTGGAACAGCGTGATCGATCCATTCTGGTTCATGCTATGCTGCTCCGCGCAATCTGTCGTCTGATGTCCCATCGGTGAACAGAAGGGCGCCCTCCGAGGACCTACATGCGTTGCGGAGCAGGAAGCGTGCCAGCGTCGTTAACACTTGTTCACGGGTCGGGGTCGTTAAGGTTAACAAGTGGTTTACGTTGCGTCTGAGCCAGCCCCGTGGCACACAAAAACCACTCCAGAAGCGGTCGTTTCGCGACGATCGGCAGCACTTCAGTCAGAGTTTTAGGGGAGCAGGGGGCTCGACCGGCCGTTCAAGGGAAACCTTGAACGGCTTCTTTTTTGATTCGCGCCAGATGATTCGCGGTTTGCTGTTCGGTCCGCGTTAATCTAGATGCTCGAACCTGGAATCCCGCAGTGAGTGCAATTTCAAATGAGTGAACCGGTAATTCCCTCGGAAGCCGACCCGGTCGAGGGCGCGCCCGAGCCGCGGCGCGAGCCGGTGTTCAACCTGCCGCCCGTCGTGCTGGCGGTGATCGGCATCTGCGTCGTCGTCTATCTGTTGCAGCAATATGTGTTGAGCGAATCCCAGCAGATGACATTGCTGTATGACGGGGCCTTCATCCCCGTTCTCTACACCGGGCAATACGGCTTCGACTGGTTCCTGTTTTCGCGGCCCTTCACCTACGCGTTCATGCATGGCGGCTTTGCCCATATCGCCATCAACATGGTGTGGCTCGCCGCGTTTGGCTCACCATTGGCAAACCGTCTGGGAACGCTGTGGTTCGCGCTGTTCTTTGCCGCAACCGGGCTGGCTTCGGTCGCGCTTTTCTGGGCACTGCATCCTTACGGTGAGGCGCCGCTGGTCGGGGCTTCCGGTGCGATATCAGGCATGATGGGGGCTGCGGCGCGTTTTGGCTTCCGCACCGATCGTTCGGCCGGCAAGGCCGCCTTCGCCGGCCCGGTGCTGCCGATCGCATTCGTGTTGCGCTTGCGCGGTGTCGTGATTTTCCTTGCCATGTGGATGGTCATCAATCTCGCCACCGGCCTGCTCGGTTTTGCCCCGGGGGTAGACGGCCAGATCGCCTGGGAGGCCCATATTGGCGGCTTTGTCGCCGGCTTCTTCGGCCTGCGCTGGTTCGACAGGCGATGGCAGGCGCCCGAATGGGAGACGGCCGACCACCACACTTGAAATGCAACCGATCACGGCGCACGATGTTCACTCTTACGTGAAGGCCGGTCAGGGCAGGAACCGGCAGGCAAAGCAGAGGAGGACGCCATGACGGTTAAGGCAATTCTCGAGAGAAAAGGCCATGACGTGTTGACGCTCGGGCCGAACGAAAAGCTTAGCGAAGCCATCCGTATCCTGGCAGAGCACAAGATCGGGGCGCTGGTCATCACCAATGGCGATCGCAAGATCGTCGGCATCCTGTCAGAGCGCGATATCGTCCGGGTTGTCGCCCGCGAAGGTGGAGCCGCGCTCGATATCCCCGTGCGTTCGGCGATGACGCCGAAAGTGAAGATCTGCAACGAAAACCACACCGTCAACGAGGTGATGGAGATCATGACCCGAGGCCGCTTCCGCCATCTGCCGGTGGAAAAGGACGGCATGCTCGATGGCATCGTGTCCATTGGCGACGTGGTCAAGCGCCGCATCGAGGATGTCGAGCGCGAGGCCGACGAGATCAGAGCCTACATCGCCACCGCCTGAGCGGTGAGGCGAACCGCCGGCCGGAGAACCGACCGGCGGAGCCGTGGTTACCTGTTGTCGAGTTCGGAGCGGACGAGTGCGAGCCCGCGCCGGGTGATGCGGTAGGGTCCACCGTCAGACGAAGAAACAGCCTTCTTCCGCTTCAGTTTTCGAAACAGCTCGAGATCGACGCCCGGATAATGCCAGCCGTCGCGGGTCAGGCATTTGACGGAGGCGATCCGTTTCTTCTCGTTCTTTTCGATTTCAATGCGTCCGCCCTGCGCGAGCAGGTGCAGGATGCGCTGTTTCCACAGCGCCGCGCGTCCTCTTGCACGCGCAAAGGACGCTGTGGCACTTATGATTTGGCGCATGATCCTTTCCGAAAATCGATACCGATTTTCGGGGTCATGCGCTGCGCGAAATATCCATGTGAGAGTTTTCCGGGAAAACAAAAAATGCCGCCGCCGCGAAGCTTCGCGGCACGGGGTTTCAGGTTTTCTGCCCTGCCTCGCCAGGAGGTCAGGGCCTTACCGGGACTGAGCGTAAGTGGACATCCACTCTCCATTGGAATGGACCTCCCATAGGCGAACGCAGCTGAAAAGGCCAGTCCGCGGCTTTGCGCTTGTGTTTTTTGGGCGCTTGTCTCTTTTGGCGGTTTGCACTAGCGAAGTTGCACACCAAAGTGTGCGAAACGCATTATCCGCAGTTCCAATACGCAGGCCACCATGTCCCTCATCGACACCCGCACGCCCGACGCCAAGCGCCTTGTTTCCGGTGCCACCGGCGACTGGGAGATCATCATCGGCCTCGAGGTCCATGCCCAGATTACATCGGAAGCAAAGCTGTTTTCCGGCGCCTCGACCGCTTTCGGCGCGGCGCCCAACGCCAATGTCAGCCTGGTCGATGCGGCGATGCCCGGCATGCTGCCGGTCATCAACGAGGAATGCGTCAAGCAGGCGATCCGCACCGGCCTTGGGCTGAAAGCGCAGATCAACCACAAGTCGGTCTTCGATCGGAAGAACTACTTCTATCCAGACCTGCCGCAGGGCTACCAGATCTCGCAGTTCAAGCAGCCGATCGTCGGCGAGGGCACGGTGATCGTTTCCGTTGGCCCCGATCGTCAGGGCGAATTCGAGGACATCGAAGTCGGCATCGAGCGGCTGCATCTGGAGCAGGATGCCGGAAAGTCGATGCACGACCAGCATGTGACCATGTCCTATGTCGACCTCAACCGCTCCGGCGTGGCGCTGATGGAGATCGTCTCCAAGCCCGACATGCGCTCGGCCGACGAAGCCAAGGCTTATGTCACCAAGCTGCGCACCATCGTGCGCTATCTCGGCACCTGCGACGGCAACATGGACGAAGGTTCGATGCGCGCCGACGTCAACGTTTCGGTGCGCAAGCCGGGCGGCGAGTTCGGCACGCGCTGCGAGATCAAGAACGTCAACTCGATCCGCTTCATCGGCCAGGCCATCGACTACGAGGCGCGCCGGCAGATCGCCATTCTCGAGGATGGCGGCAAGATCGACCAGGAGACGCGGCTGTTCGACGCCGTCAAGGGCGAGACGCGTTCGATGCGCTCCAAGGAAGAGGCGCATGATTACCGCTACTTCCCCGATCCGGACCTCTTGCCGCTGGAATTCGACCAGGCCTATGTCGATGCGCTGGCCAAGGAATTGCCGGAACTGCCAGACGACAAGAAGGCGCGGCTGATCGCGTCGCTCGGCCTGTCGGTCTATGACGCCTCGATCCTGGTTTCGGAAAAGCCGATCGCCGACTATTTCGAGAAGGTGGCCGCCGGCCGCGACGGCAAGCTCGCCGCCAACTGGGTCATCAACGATCTGCTCGGGCAATTGAACAAGGCCGGAAAAGACATTGAAAACGCTCCGGTTTCCCCCGAGCAGCTTGGCGCGGTCATCGATCTGATCAAGGACGGCACCATTTCCGGCAAGATCGCCAAGGACCTGTTCGAGATCGTCTGGAATGAGGGCGGCGATCCGCGCCAGCTGGTCGAGAGCCGTGGCATGAAGCAGGTCACCGACACCGGCGCCATCGAGAAGGCCGTAGACGAGGTGATTGCAGCCAACCCCGACAAGGTCGAACAGGCGCGCGCCAAGCCGAGCATGGCCGGTTGGTTCGTTGGCCAGGTGATGAAGGTGACCGGCGGCAAGGCCAATCCACAAGCGGTCAACGACCTCGTCAAGACCAAGCTGGGCATCGAGTAGCGCGGTGTTTGTCCGCACCGCAGGTGAACGTGATCTGACGGCCATCCGGGCGCTGCTGGTCGAAACCTGGCACACGACCTATGACGCGGTCTATGGCCCTGATCGGATCGACCGGGTCATCGAGGATTGGTGTTCGCCGGCGAAATTGAGAGCTAGCCTTGAGCGGCCGAATGCCGAATTCCTGGTCGCCGACGACGGCAAGCGCATCGGCGGCGTCGCCTATGCCGAAAGCGTCGAAGGCGGCACCGTGGTCGACCTGCAACAGCTCCATGTCGCACCCGACCTGCAAGGCCGGGGCATCGGCGGGATGTTGCTCGATGAGGTGATCGAGAATTTTCCGGAAGCCCGCTCTCTACGCATCGAGGTCGTGGAGCAGAACAGGCGTGCGGTCGCCTTCTATCTGGCCAACGGCTTTGCCGAGATTGGCCGGGCCGACAATTATGGGCCGGCGCAGTCCGGTATTGCTGCGTTGATTCTTGAGCGGATGCTGACCGCCTGAGCGCTCGATGATCGCGCGATTGCATCACGTTGTTGCGAGTGGACCCTCGAGCACACGGCTTTCATTTGACGGCGCAAATATCGAGCGCAAAGCTGTGGCCGCTGACCCCAGCCATGATCGGTGTTTGACCGGTGGCATGCGAGGCAGCTTGGGGAATCGTCATGCCAAGCTTGCCGGAACTGATGCCGACACAGGTGTCGGACGAGACCTTTGGCGGCGTCACCTATCATATAGCGGGCGAGCTGGTGCCGGTGCTTTCGGTCGATGTCACGCGCATGCCGGTCTATTTCGAGCACCACATCCTTTTGTGGAAGAATTCCACCATCACCATCGGCCTGAAATCGCTGAAGGGCGCGCTGAAGCGGATGATGGCCGGCATGCAGATCTTCGTCACCGAGGCGTCGGGGGCGGGCATCGTTGCCTTCAGCCGCGATGGGCCGGGCCACATCGTGCCGATCCATCTCAGGCACGGCGAAGAGATCCAGGTGCGCGAGCACCAGTTTCTCGCCGCCACCGGCAATGTCGACTACACCTTCGAACGGGTGCGCGGCCTGGCGACGATGCTGTTCGGCCAGAGCGGCTTTTTCATCGACCGCTTTCGCGGTGATTCCGGCGATGGCATCGTCTGGCTGCACGGCTATGGCAACGTCTTCGAAAAGACGCTCGCCGCCGGCGAAACCATCGACATCGAACCAGGCGGCTGGCTGTTCAAGGATGCCTCGGTCAGGATGGAGACCAAGATCGATCGCCTGTCGAGCGGCTTCTTCGGCGCCAACATGAATTTCATCGTCAACCGATTCACCGGACCGGGCCGTGTCGGCATCCAGTCGATGTATCTGCATATGCCGACGGAGGAATAGTTCGGCGAAGGCCACTGGCGGGCAGCAATGGCGGCCGCGACCCGGCCATGCGTCATCGCGGCGTTTGCCGTGCCGGCTCACCACGGATATGCAAGGGCCATGACCAAATTGTTCCGCACTGCGGCGCTGGCGCTGCTCGCCATCATCATTTTCGCGACCTTGTCGCCGATCCAGATGCGGCCGCATCTCGCTGAAGCAAATGTCGAGCGTGCCTTGGCTTATGTCCTGCTAGGCTTCGCCCTCGCGGTCGGCTTCCCCAACCGACTGTATCAAGTGGTGATCTTTGTGGCTGTGATCGCCGGCATGCTGGAACTGCTTCAGCTCATTGATCCCGGTCGCCATGCACGCCTCATCGATGCATTGGTGAAAGCCTTTGCCGGGGTGGTTGGGATCGTCGCGGGACACCTGATCGTCAGGGCCGGCCGGCAAAAGAGCGAGAGCTAGGCGCGGCAGCAATCCGCCGCGGAGGATCGAGCCTTCGCTAGGCAGCGGGAACCCCCACATTGTCGATTAGCCTGGTTTTGCCGAGCCATGCCGCTGCGAGAAGACGCCCTTCGCGGTTTCGACGCCATGGCGCAAGCGTCAGGCTTTCGCGTGCCTCGACATAGTCGACCTTCTGGAAACCGGCGGCGATGAGGTCGCGGCTGGCCTCTTCGGTTGCGTCGGTTTGGTGGGCGCCTGCCGCCAGGGCCGCAGCCGTTTTGCGCAATATCACGTTGAGTTGGCGGCCGACCTTCAGTTCGGCCTCATCGAGATAGGCGTTGCGTGACGACATGGCGAGACCATGCGCGTCGCGTATCGTCGGGGCGCCGACGATCTCGACGGGCAGGTCGAGATCGCCGCAGAGCTGTCTCACCACGCAAAGCTGCTGGTAGTCCTTCTCGCCGAAGACCGCAAAGTCGGGCGTTGCCTGCAGGAGGAGCTTTGCCACGACGGTGGCGACGCCTTCGAAAAAGGTCGGCCGAAAGTCCGATTCGAGCCCGGCGGAGGGGCCGCCGACCGAGATTTTCGTGGCGAAGCCGGCGGGATACATCTCGCCAACCGTCGGTGTGAAAGCAAGGTCGGCCTTTGCCGCGCCGAGCCGGTCGAGATCGCGGGCGAGTTGGCGCGGGTACTTGTCGAGGTCTTCGCTCGGCGCGAACTGTGTCGGGTTGACGAAGATCGACACGACGCAGCGCTCGGCTTTTTCGAGTGCGATCCTGACCAGCGAGATGTGCCCGTCGTGCAAAGCGCCCATGGTCGGCACCATGGCGACACGAAGGCCGTCACGGCGCCAGTCATGGATTTGCGTGCGAAGTGCGGCAACGCTATCGACGACGACGGGTTGGCTCATGCGTCATCCCTGCTGTTTGTCGCCGAAAAGACATGGCCGGGGCCCGGGAATGTCCGGTTTCGCACTTCTGCTGCATAGCTCTTTGCGGCATGCGAGATCGCGTTGCGCAGGTCGGCGTATTCCTTGACGAATTTCGGCACGCGATCGACGGTCAGCCCGACCATGTCGTCGGTGACCAGGATCTGGCCGTCGCAGTCGCCGCTGGCGCCGATGCCGATGGTTGGGATGGCGAGGCGGCGGCTGATATCGGCGGCGACCCTCTCGACCGTGCCTTCGATGACCACCGAGAAAGCCCCGGCGTTCTCGACGGCGAGCGCATCGCGAAGCAAAGCCGCAACAGCCTCCTCGGTGCGGCCTTTGATCTTGTAGCCGCCGTCCTTCTCGACCGATTGCGGCTGCAGGCCGATATGCCCCATGACCGGAATGCCGGCGGCGACGATGGCCGCGATCTGGCTAACCATGTCGACGCCGCCTTCGAGCTTTACCGCCTGGCAGCCGGTTTCGTCGACGACCCGCCGCGCCGAGGCGACGGCAAGTGCTGCCGTGACCTCATAGCTGCCAGCCGGCAGGTCGACGACGACGCAGGCACTGGCCGAGCCGCGCATCACGGCTTGCCCATGTGCGATCATCATCTCCAGCGAGGCACCCAGTGTCGTCTTGTGGCCGTGGAGGACCATGGCGACACTGTCACCGACCAGAAGCAGATCGACATGGTGATCAAGCAGACGGGCGATGGGATAGGTATAGGCGGTCAGGCAAACGATCGGCGCGCCGCCCTTGCGGTGGCGAATCGCCTCGGCGCTGATGCGCATGTCGGTGGTCGGCAATTCCGTGGCCAATCGTCACCTCCTTTGGCCTCAAGCCGGGCTGGATACAAGCATGGGCGCGCAGAGCTTTAGAAACACCGCAAAGGCTTGGCAAGCGTGCATGCAGCCACCGGCAGGATCACAGGCTTGTGTCGGGTTTCAGGAAAGCCATTTGCGCACACGCCGTGGCAAAAGCCTTGCCTTCGGCAAGGCCTGACGCCATAAGCAGGAAACGGGCGCTGCCGGCGCGAGGGTTTTGAGATGAAGACTTTCCTTACGCAGTTTTTCACCTGGTGGAACAGCCAGACGATAGGAACCCGCCTGCACACGTGGCGGTATGGCAAGAAGGTCGGCCAGGACGAGACCGGCAATTTTTACTACGAAGGCGGCATCGATTCGGAAGGCCGCACGCGCCGCTGGGTCATCTACCGCAATTATTCGGAAGCTTCGGCGATACCGCCCGGCTGGCACGGCTGGATGCACCACCGTGTCGACGTCGCGCCGTCCAGCGAGGACTACAAGCCACGCGACTGGCAGAAGCCGCATCAGCCCAATCTGACCGGCAGCCCGGCGGCCTATCGTCCGAAGGGCTCGGTGCTCACCAATCAGCATCGCCCGCAGGTCACCGGCGACTACGATGCCTGGACACCCGGGTCGTAGCGACAGGGTGCAAGCCGGTCCTTTATCGCCACAATTGGTGTTTAGCTGCTTGCTGATCAGAAAACGGCGACTAGCCTTGGCGATCGACAGAATCACCCGGGCGCGAACCACCGGTATCTTTGCATGAGCTTTTCTTACTCAATATCGGCCAGTCTGGCGCTAGCCGCCGGTCTTGCCGTCAGCACCGTGGCCTTCGCCGCTTCGCCTGAGCCCGCGGCACCCGCGCCGGCGCCGCCCGCGGGAGCGGACCGGGTTACCAATGCCGTTGCCGAGTTTGCCGGTATCGACAAGATCACCGGCCGGATCATCACCTTCGATGTCTATATCGACGAGACGGTGCAGTTCGGCGCTTTGCAGGTGACGCCGCGCGTCTGCTATTCGCGGCCGCAGGCGGAGGCGCCGAAGACCGATTCCTTCGTCGAGGTCGACGAGATCACGCTCGACCGCAAGATCCGCCGCATCTTCACCGGCTGGATGTTTGCCGAAAGCCCCGGCCTCAACGCCGTCGAGCATGCCGTCTACGACGTCTGGCTGAAGGCCTGCAAGCAGAAGTCGGATGTGCCGGCGCCCGACGGAGCCAAGGCTGACGCAACCAAAGCGGAGGCTCCCAAGCCCGCCGCAGCCAAACCGGAAGCCGCGACCACTCCGGACGTCACAACGCCTGATGTGACGGAGCCGGACGCTTCGGAACCCGATACTACCGACACCAACTGATCCCCCGGAACCGTCCTGGCCACAATGCGTTGGGCCACGGACGAGCGCACATTCATGCGTAAGGAGGATCTTCCGATGTCAGACAGCAAACGGATCACGGCTAGCAAGGCCGAATTGCTGGAACTCGAAAAGGGATTCTGGACGGGCGACTCCGCCTACTACGCGGCCAACGCCGACACCGAATGCCTGGTGGCATTTCCGCAGATGGCACAGGCGATGGACAATGCGGATCTGGCCAAGACCGCGGCCAAGCCCAACCGCTGGCGCAACCTGCAGATGGATCTCAAGGGCATTATCGAGCCGGGCAGCGACATCATCATGCTGACTTACGAGGCGCGTGCGACACGGGAGAATGGCGAGGCTTATGCCGCGCTGGTCAGCACCGGCTACGTCCATCGCGCCAACGGCTGGAAGATGATGTTCCATTCGCAGACGCCATTGGAAGCCGCTACCGGGAAGTAGGCTCAATCCTCAGGGATAGAATATTGCCTCGCCCTTCAACGCATCGGCGAGCATCTTCTCATACTTGCCGCGCGGCACGTCGACCGCGCCGAACCGCTTGAGGTGCTCGGTGGTGAACTGCGTATCAAGCAGAGCAAAGCCCCGCGCCTTCAAGCGCTCGACGAGGTAGAAGAGGCAGGTCTTGGAAGCGTCCGTCTCTCTGGCGAACATGCTCTCGCCAAAAAACACCCGGCCGAGCGACACGCCATAGAGGCCGCCGACCAGCCGGTCCTCACGCCACGCTTCGACCGAATGACAATGGCCTATCCGATGCAACTCGATATAGGCTTCGCGGATCGGCGCATTGATCCAGGTCGAGCGCCGCTCCGCGCGCTTTTCGGCGCAGCCGTCGATGGTCGCCTCGAAATCGAAATCGAAACGGATGTCGAAGGGATGTTTCTTGATCGTTTTCCAGAGACTTTTCGGCGTGTGAAAGCCGTCAAGCGGGATGATGCCTCGTGTCTCCGGCCGCACCCAGAACACCTCCGGGTCGCCGGCACTTTCTGCCATTGGGAAGACGCCCGAGGCGTAGGCCTTGAGCAGCAGGTCGGTGGGGATGCGATAGCCGGGCGCGTAGGGGCGGGTCATCGCGTCTCCGCGCTACTCTTCCTTGGCCAGGTATTTTTCCAGCCAGTGGATGTCATAATCGCCATTGGCGATGTCGGCATTGCCGACGAGATCGCGAAACAGCGGCAGCGTCGTCTTGATACCGTCGACGACGAACTCGTCCAGGGCGCGGCGCAGGCGCATCATGCACTCGACGCGGTTACGCCCATGTACAATCAGCTTGCCGATCAGGCTGTCGTAATAGGGCGGGATCTTGTAGCCGGAATAGACGCCGGAATCGACGCGGATGCCCAGACCACCCGGTGTGTGGAAATGGGTGATCGTACCGGGCGAGGGGGTGAAGGTGCGTGGGTCCTCGGCGTTGATGCGGCATTCGATGGCGTGGCCGTTGAACTTGATGTCCTCCTGCTTCACCGAGAGGCCGCCGCCGGAAGCGACGCGGATCTGCTCATGCACGAGATCGATGCCGGTGATCGCTTCCGTCACCGGATGCTCGACCTGCAGGCGCGTGTTCATCTCGATGAAATAGAACTCGCCATTTTCGTAGAGGAACTCGATCGTGCCGGCGCCGGAATAGCCGAGGTCGGCGATCGCCTTGGCGCAGATGCCGCCGATACGGGCGCGCTCTTCGGCATTGAGGGCCGGCGAGGGCGCCTCTTCCCAGACTTTCTGGTGGCGGCGCTGCAAGGAACAGTCGCGCTCGCCGAAATGCACGCCGCGGCCAAAGCCGTCGCCGAACACCTGCACCTCGATATGGCGCGGCTTTTCCAGGTATTTCTCGATGTAGACCGCATCGTCGCCGAAGGCCGCACCGGCTTCCGTGCTCGCCGTTTGCAAGGCGACCTCAAGGTCGGCCTCGGTAAGCGCTACCTTCATACCGCGCCCGCCACCACCGGCCGATGCCTTGATGATCACGGGATAGCCGATCTCGGCGGCAATGCGCCTGGCTTCCTTTTGGTCGGTGACGGCACCGTCCGAACCGGGCACAACCGGAATGCTGAGGCGCTTGGCGGTTCGCTTGGCCTCGATCTTGTCGCCCATGATGCGGATATGGTCGCCGGACGGACCGATGAAGGTGATGTTGTGCGCGGCCAGTATGTCGGCGAACTTGGCGTTCTCCGACAGGAAGCCGTAGCCCGGATGCACGGCGTCGGCGCCGGTGATTTCGCAGGCCGCAACGATCTGATGGATGTTGAGATAGCTGTCGCGCGATGGCGGCGGACCGATGCAGACGCTCTCGTCCGCGAGCCGCACATGCATGGCGTCGGCATCGGCGGTCGAATGCACCACCACCGTCTGGATGCCGAGTTCCTTGCAGGCGCGCAGTACCCGGAGGGCGATTTCGCCGCGATTGGCGATGAGGATCTTCTGAAACATCAGGCCCGCTCTACTCGATCACGACGAGCGGCATGCCATATTCGACCGGCTGCGAATCCTCGAAAAGGATCGCGGTCACCGTGCCGGCGCGTGGCGAGGGGATCTGGTTCATCGTCTTCATTGCTTCGATGATCAGCAGCGTCTGGCCTTCCTTGACCTTCTGGCCGACTTCGATGAATGCCTTGGCGTCCGGCGACGGAGCCAAATAGGCCGTGCCGACCATCGGTGAGGTGACCGCATTCTTGGAAAGGTCCGCCACCACAGGCACGGCAACGGCGGCAGCCTGCGCTGCTGCCGGCGCATAGGCCGGTTGCGGCGCCGCGATTGCATGAACGGCCGGCGCCTGCCGCGAGACGCGCACCTTCAGGTCGCCCAGTTCAACCTCGATCTCGGTGAGATTGGTGTCGTTCAGTATGCCCGCCAGATCGCGGATCAGTTGCTGGTCAACACCGGTCTTCTTTATCGACATTTTCGAGCCTTCTGTTTGTTGGCCGGTCATAGGCGTGCGGCCAGCGCCTGTAGCGCCAGCGTATAGCCGAGCGGCCCAAAGCCACAGATCATGCCGACGGCGACCGGCGCGACCATGGAGACGTGGCGGAATGGTTCCCGCGCATGGATGTTGGAAAGATGAACTTCGGCCACCGGCAATGGTGCGACGGCGCGGATGGCGTCGTGGATGGCAATCGAGGTGTGGCTGTAGGCGCCCGGGTTGATGACGATGCCGACAGCCTTGTCGCCGGCTTCCTGAATCCAGTCGACAAGGTCGCCCTCATGGTTCGACTGGCGGAAATCGATCTCGAACCCCAGCGCCGTGCCTGCCTGCTTGCAGTCGTCGGCGATCGCGGCAAGCGTCTTGCCGCCATAGATGCCCGGCTCGCGCTTGCCGAGCGCGTTGAGATTGGGACCGTTCAGGACGAAAACCGTTTTCAAAAAAGCCGACCTTTCCCGGCGCCGTCATCAAGCCGGCGCGCTGGGCCCTCTATAATGGGCATAGCCGCCCGCGGAAAGAGCGCAAGTGCGTTCTTTCACTGTCCACAACAGGCGGAAATGTGCCAGTGAGAGATAGCTGGCGAGCAAGATCAGAGCGCGGCTTTCGCCGCCTCGATCTTTTCAGCCAGCACTTCCTGCCCGAGCGCCCCGAACACCACCTCGTTGCCGACGACATAGGACGGCGTTCCGGTGATCGCCAGTTTGTTGGCAAGATCGTAGGTCTTGGCGAGGGCCTCGTTGATTGTCGGGTCCTTCATCTTCTCGCGCAGCGCCGCTTCGTCGGCGCCGAGCGACAGCGCGACCTTCATGGCCGCCGCCTCGGTGGCGCGTCCCTGACCGCCGAGCAACGCATTGTGGAACTCGCCGTACTTTTCCGGGTGCATCAGGTGGAAGGCCATCGAGACCACGCTCGCCTTCTGCGAATCCGGTCCGAGGATGGGGAATTCCTTGAGCACGAAACGCAGGTCCGGATCGGTCTTGGTCAGCGCCTTCATGTCGTCGATGGCACGTTTGCAGAAGCCGCAATTATAGTCGTAGAACTCGACGATGGTGACCTTGCCGGTCGGATTGCCGACGACGCCGTCGAAGGCGGAGTTGAAAATCTGGTCCTTGGCATCCTTGATCACGCCGAGATGAGCGATGCGCTGCTCTTCCTTCTGCTTGGCCTCAAGCGCGTCCTGGACCTCCAGAAGAACTTCCGGGTTTTTCAACAAATAGTCGCGGATGATGCCTTCGACCTCGGTGCGGTCGATCTTGGTATCGGCCGCCGCCGTCTCGACCGGCTGTGCGGTCCCGGCCTTGGCGATCTGCGGGTTTCCGGCAACGAATCCGAAAGCCAGCATGGCCAGAGCGACCGCAACCCCCGTGGTGCCCAGCAGCAGTGCCTTTTTCATCGTTCCTGTTCCTTCTGCCTGTTTTCCGGTCTGGCTATGTCGTGGCGCGGGGCCGGAAGGTTCACTTGATCTTGGTTGATGGCTTGTAGTTTATGATATCCTGGGCGCGAAGCCAGCGCGGCTCGCCGCGTTTCATCTGCTGCTGCGCCCGCATGGCGAAAATCTTCGCATCCTTGTAGTTGCCGGAATAGAAATGGCTTTCAGCGGTGGCAAGTTCAGCGCCAGGTATGTCGCCCAACTCGCCATAGGCCTGCGCCAGATAGCGATATCCGGCTGAATTTTCCTTGTCGCGACCGAGGCCATTGTTGATCTGCACGACGGCTTTTTTGAGGGAGTCGGGCGTGCCGACGGCCATCAGCGCCTGGCCCACGGACACTGGCAGCAGACCGGACCGAGCCGAATCGAGGCTGACCGCCTTGGCATAGGCGTCCGCGGCTTCCTTGGGTTTGTTGGCTTTCATCAGGATGTCGCCGCGCAGTTCCTGGAAGTAGGCATTCTTCGGTTGCGCTTTGATCAGTGCATTGGTCTTGGCGAGGGCGGCGGCGATGTTGCCGAACAGGTAGGTCGACTGGGCGTCGCCGTACTGGGCGGCGAGGGTTCCTTGCATCTTTCGCATCAGCCGGGACGCGGCCGCCTGGCCTTCCATGTAAACGGCGATCTTCACCCGCATCATGTCATGGCGCTGCTGCAGCGCGGGCGGGTCCGGCCTGTCGACATTGGGGTCCTGTTTCACCAGCACTTCGAGATTGGCGATGCGGTCCTGCGGCATCGGATGGCTGATCCGATACGGATCGACCTGGGCGCCCGAAAGCGAAAGTGCGGTCTGGAAGCGGCGGAATGTCTTCAGCATGCCCATGCCGGACTGGCCGGTGGCGTTGAGATAGGTGATCGCCGAGCGGTCGGCCGTCATCTCCTCGGTGCGCTGATAGGCGAGGATGCTGCGCTGTGCCATTTCGCCGCCGCCGGCAGCCACGCCCATGCCGGCGCCGGCGAGACCGCGGCTGCTGGTTGTGGCACCGGCGACAATGGCGCCGGCGCCAAGCAATGTCGCGATGACGGCCATCGTCTTGGCTCGTTCGAGCTGGTCGCGCAGCTTCTGCTGGTGGCCGCCGGCAATATGACCGGCTTCGTGCGCGATGACGCCGATGATCTCGTTGGGCGTTTCAGCCGTCATCAGCGCGCCGGTGTTGATGAACAGCCGACGCCCGGTGACGAAGGCGTTGAAACTCTGGTCGTTGACCAGGACGATGTCGATGCCGTCATTCGCCAGGCCGGCCGCCCTGAAGATCGGCCGCGCGTAATCGCGCACCAGCGCCTCGATCTCGGCGTCGCGCACCACCGGCACGTTCTGGGCGAAGGCGCTGACCGAGCTCGACATTGCAACGGCAACGCCAAGCGAAAGCGTCGCGAAGACGCGCGCTGCCTGGGCAATCGTCGATCTGGGTCGGCTCAACATGATGTGTCCACTGGTAGACGAGCGGGCGAAAGATGAAAAGTCGGCGCCGGAAACTTCCTCAACTTGTGATCCTCACATCAATCGGGCATTTGTGCGGCACATGCGCCAGTGCCTGGCGCCGTCAGTCATCGGGAATACTGGTTAAATGGTCGTTTCGCTCTCACGCCGCGGCAATGTCGAGCCCTTCCATGCGATGGACATTCTGGCAGAGGCAAACCGGCTGAAGTCCCAGGGCGTGCCGGTTGTTTCGATGGCCGTCGGCCAACCCTCCGATCCCGCACCGGTTCTGGTTCGCGCCGCAGCAGCCAAGGCGCTGCAGGATGGGCGCATCGGCTACACCGACGCGCTCGGACTGGCAGGTTTGCGCAAGGCGATAGCCGGACACTACGCCGATCACTATGGGCTTGATATCGAGCCCGGCCGGATCGCGGTGACCACCGGATCGCCGGCCGCCTTCAATCTTGCCTTCCTGGCGATGTTCGATCGGGGTGACCGCGTCGCCATCGCGGCACCCGGTTACCCTGCCTACCGCAACATCATGGCCGCACTCGGCATAGAGGTGGTCGAGATCGAGCTCGGCGACGCCGCCTACCTGCATGCCGGCCATTTGGAAGCCGCGCATCGTGAAAAGCCGCTGAAAGGCGTTCTCTTCGCCAGTCCCGCCAATCCAACCGGCGCGGTCATACCAGCCGATGAACTGGCGGCTCTGGTAAGGACGGCACAGGACCTCGGCATCGCCGTCATCTCCGACGAAATCTATCACCGGCTGGCCTATGCCGCCCCCGACACCACGGCACTTGCCTATGGCGGCGATGTGACGGTGATCAATTCCTTCTCCAAATATTACTGCATGACCGGCTGGCGAATCGGCTGGATGGTGCTGCCGCAGGAACTGGTGCGGCCGGTCGAGCGCGTCGCCCAGAGCCTCTACATCTCGCCGCCGGAGCTATCGCAGATTGCCGCGATCGAAGCGTTCAGGGCGACCGAGGAACTGGAGGCGGTAAAAGGCCGCTACGCCTGGAATCGCGAGCTCTTGATGAAACGCCTGCCGGAACTCGGCTTTCCGCTGGCGGCGCCCATGGACGGCGCCTTTTATGCGTTCTGTGACGTCACCAGGCATACCAATGACAGCATGGCCTTCGCGCGAAAGATGCTGGCCGAGGCGCATGTTGCAGCAACGCCCGGCCGCGACTTCGACACTCAGGCTGGGCACCGGACCATGCGTTTCTCCTACGCCGGCAGCCACGACGACATGGTCGAGGCAATGGTGCGCATCGAACGCTGGTTGAGGTAGCACCATGCCGGAACTTGAACAGGCCCCCAAACTTGATCGGGCATTGGCCGAAGTCGCCGCCGAAATGGCCGAGCGCACCGATCGCGGCGACGTCGCTTCCTACATTCCGCAGCTGGGCAAGGTCGATCCGAAGAAGTTCGGCATCGCGGCGGTCACCAATGACGGCCGCGTGCTGATGGCCGGCGATGCCGACCAGGCATTTTCCATCCAGAGCATCTCGAAAGTGTTCACGCTGACACTGGCGCTCGGCAATGTCGGTGACGCGCTTTGGCAGCGGGTAGGCCGCGAACCGTCAGGCAATCCATTCAACTCGATCGTGCAGCTCGAGCATGAGAACGGCATTCCGCGCAACCCGTTCATCAATGCCGGCGCCATTGTCATTTCCGACATCCTGCTTGCCGGCCACCAGCCGCGCGAGGCGATCGGCGAAATCCTGCGCTTCATCCAGTTCCTCGCCGACGACGAAACGATCATCATCGATCGTGAGGTCGCGGCGTCCGAACGGGCCACCGGCTATCGCAACTTCGCGCTTGCCAACTACATGAAATCCTTCGGCAATCTCCACCACGCGCCGGAGCTGGCGCTGGGCGTCTACTTCCACCATTGCGCCATCGCAATGAGTTGCCGGCAACTGGCGCTCGCCGGCCGCTTTCTCGCCAATGGCGGCAAGAACCCGGCGACCGGGCATTCCGTGGTGTCGGCCGAACGGGCACGCCGCATCGGCGCGATGATGCTGACCTGCGGTCACTATGATGGCTCCGGCGATTTCGCCTTCCGCGTCGGCATCCCCGGCAAGAGCGGCGTCGGCGGCGGCATATTGGGCATCGTGCCGGGCGTGGCGTCGCTTGCCGTCTGGTCGCCCGGCCTCAATGCCAACGGCAACTCCAAGCTGGGGTCGATCGCGCTGGAAAAGCTGGCCAGGATGATGAACTGGTCGATCTTCGCGCCGTGATGCATGTCGCCCAAAAGGTGCGGAGCGGTTTTGGGACAACGACATGCATAAAAATCAAGGAAGCGTTTTAGCCTTTCGCGATCCGGAATAGCGCCAGATAAGAAAATCCCGCACCGTCTTCGAGACGGCGCGGGATTTTTTGTCAACAAACTAGCTCAGGTGGCTGAAAGGCTTAGAAAAAGCCCTTCCGCTGCCACCATCCGCCGCGTTTCGGCTTGTCGTCGGTCTTGTCGTCGGTCTTGTCCTCGGCCTTGGCCGCGGGTTCTTCCGCTACAGTCGAAGACACCACCGGCTCGACCGGCGCATTCACCGCCGCCGGCTTGCGCCGCGACGGGCGGGCCTTCGGTGCCTTCTCGACAGCCGCTGCTTCGTCGGACGCCGTGGCCGGCGTCTCGACCGGTGCTTCCGCCTCGGCAGCCGGCTCTTCGGCGACGATTTCGGCTGCGGCCTTCTTCGGCTTGGCGGCACGGCGTGGCTTCTTCGGCTTCTCCATGCTCGGCGCGTCGTCATTGGCCGGAGCAAGCACCACCGGCTCTTCGGCCGCTGCGGTAACCACCGGCTCGCTGGCGATCACCTCGGTTGCCGAGACTTCGCCTTCGGACGCGTCGGCTGCTTCGCCAGCACTTGCCTCAGCCTCGCCTTCACCGTCTTCGCGGCGGTTGCGCTTGCCGCCGCGCTTGCCGCGCCGGCGCTTCTTGCCCTGGCCTTCGTCCGAAGCTTCAGCTGTGGCAGGAGTTTCGGAAACACCAACAGGGGCATTGTCGTCCGCTTCCGCGTCGCCATCTCCGGCGGCCGAGTCCGAGTCCGAAAACTCGCCGGCCGGAGCCGAGACGGAAGCACCGTCCGCAGGGGCGCCATGTTCGCGATCGCGATCCTTGCCGCCACGCCGACGCCGACGCTTGCGGCGCTTGCGGTCGCGGCCTTCGCCTTCCTCACCACCGGCAGCGGGCCGCGGCTGCTGTTGCTGCGGCTGCTGGCGTGGCTGTTCTGCCTGGATCGGCGCCTCGTCGTCTTCCTCGATGACGGCAATCTCATCCTCGGGCTCGTCCGGCTCGACATAGGCCGGGAAGCTGCGCGCCTCGACAAAGCCTTCCGGCTTTTCAGCCAACGCGCCGCGGAAGATCGCATAGTGCTGCGAACCCACCGAATCGTCGGCCTCGACGGTGATCGTCAGCCCGAAGCGGCTTTCGAGTTCCACCAGCGTGCCGCGCTTGTGGTTGAGCACGTAGAGTGCTGTCGCCGCCGGCGTCCGCACCGTGATGTGGCTGCGCGAATCCTTGAGCAGGAATTCCTCGATCGCCCGCACCACCATCAGCGCGACCGACGAATCGGAGCGCACATGGCCGGTGCCGCCGCAATGCGGGCAAGGCTTCATGGTCGATTCCAGCACGCTGGCGCGGATGCGCTGGCGTGACATCTCCATCAGGCCGAAATGCGAGATACGGCCGACCTGGATGCGCGCACGATCGTTCTTGAGGTGATCCTTCAGCCGCTTCTCGACGGAGCGGTTGTTGCGGTTCTCCTCCATGTCGATGAAGTCGATGACGATCAGGCCGGCAAGATCGCGCAGCCTTAGCTGACGCGCGACTTCCTCGGCCGCTTCCAGATTGGTGTGGAGCGCGGTGTCCTCGATCGAGTGCTCCTTGGTGGAGCGGCCCGAATTCACGTCGATGGCAACCAGCGCTTCGGTCTGGTTGATGATGATGTAGCCGCCGCTCTTCAGCGTCACTTGCGGCTGCAGCATGCGGTCGAGCTGTGCCTCGATGCCGTTGCGCACGAAGATCGGCGTCGTGTCGCGGAACGGCTGAACCACCTTGGCGTGGCTCGGCATCAGCATGCGCATGAAGTCCTTGGCCTCGCGGTAGCCTTCCTCGCCGGAGACAAGAATCTCGTCGATATCCTTGTTGTAGAGGTCGCGCACCGAGCGCTTGATCAGGCTGCCTTCCTCGTAGACCAGGGCAGGGGCCGTGGACTGCAAGGTGAGATTGCGGACATTTTCCCAAAGCCGCATCAGATATTCGTAGTCGCGCTTGATCTCTGCCTTGGTGCGGCTCTCGCCGGCGGTGCGCAGGATGACGCCCATGCCCTGCGGCACTTCGAGATCGGCGACGACCTCCTTGAGCCGCTTGCGGTCGACCGCGCTGGTGATCTTGCGCGAAATGCCGCCGCCACGCGCCGTGTTCGGCATCAGCACCGAATAGCGGCCGGCCAGCGACAGATAGGTGGTCAGCGCCGCGCCCTTGTTGCCGCGCTCTTCCTTGACGACCTGCACCAGGAGGATCTGCCGGCGCTTGATCACTTCCTGGATCTTGTACTGGCGGCGCACCGGCTTGCGGCGGTTGCGCACTTCTTCCAGCGCATCCTCGGCGCCGACCGATTCGACCTCGTGATCGTCCGGATGCGAGGACTGCACTTCTTCCAGCATGCCGCGATCATTGTCGCCGGAGGTCGCTTCGCTGCCTTGTTCGGCCAGCGGGACGGCTTCGGAAATCACATCGGCCTCGACCGAGGCGGCGATCGACGTCGGGCCGCCTTCGCGGATTTCGCCTTCGTCCTGCTCGGCCGAATCCTCGCCATGCTCGGACGCATCGGCATGTTCGGACGAATCAGCCGCATGTTCAATGATCTCGGACGTGTGCGAGATGTCCTCGACACCAGCGTCGGCACCTTCTTCTGCCTCGTCGGCAGCGTCGCTCGCCTCGCCGGAATCGGCTGCATCGCGCTTGTGCTCGCCCCGGTCGCGGGGCTTGCCGCCGCGCCTGCGGCCGCGCCGTCCGCGATCGCGGCTCTGGCGATCATCGCCGTCGCCGTCCTCGTTCTCCTCGTCCTCAGCCTCCTGCGCTTCCGCGCGCAGCAGTGCCTGACGATCGGCGACCGGAATCTGGTAGTAATCGGGGTGGATTTCACTGAAGGCGAGAAAACCGTGACGGTTGCCGCCATATTCGACAAAGGCTGCCTGAAGGGAGGGCTCTACGCGCGTTACGCGGGCTAGGTAGATGTTTCCTTTGAGCTGCTTCTTGTCCTGGGATTCAAAGTCGAATTCTTCAATACGGTTACCGCGTATGACGACAACGCGTGTTTCCTCCGGGTGGGAGGCGTCTATCAGCATTTTGTTGGGCATTATTTCGTTTCCCCCCGGCAGCCGTCAGCCGCAGCTTGCGAGGCAAAGCCTGCTGCTGCGTGTCTGGAATGTGGGTGCCGGATATTTGAACGTCCGTCGGCCGCCGCTTGAGCGCCATGGCGGTGCCGCCCGCAGCCATAATGGCGCGGTTTGATGCGGACCTTTCCATGATTGCGCTTGAAGCCATCGTCACCAACAGAACCTTTTGAACCAAAGCCCGGACGAACCGGACCAGCTTGTTTGCTCATACAGAGCCGGCACGGGAACAAACCCGGCCGTTTTCCTCACGCAGGCGATTCCCCCGCCACGGGAGCACGCCTGCGAAATTCGTCGCGATCACCTGAACCCTTTTCGCCTGAAGCGAAAGGAGCCGCCTTTACGTCTGACCCTGTAGCAAGAAGCTGCGGAGGAGGGCGGTTCCAGGATTGCAGTGATCCACCATCGCTTTTATGATTTGGCGGGGTGGATGGCAACCCCGATTTCCGATGCCGGCAAAAAGCCGTTCCGTAGCGTAAAGCCAGGCTTGCGGCCCTGCATGAAAAGGCTTGGTTAACCTTCTCTGGATACCAATCGTTAATCGAGTTCGCGGCCTAACCGGCATTTCGACGAAACGACCGGGCGCCGGGCGCCAAACCGGGAGCGACTGCAAGAGAGATGGGATTGGCGGACTTCACAGACAAGGGATGTCGTGTCGGCGGCCGGATCCTGGCCGCTTTCTGCCTCTTGCTGCTGCTGGCGGCCTCATCCGTCTTGTCCTCAAATGCCAGTGCCGCCGACGCTCCGCTCGTGGCAAAAGGCTACAAGATGGCCGGCGATGCCACCAAGATGCGCATCGTCATGGATTTCGACCGCGAACCCGATATCAAATGGTTCCTGCTGCGTGGTCCCAACCGTCTTGTCATCGATCTCGCGAATACGAGATTCGCCGTGGATGCCAAGGATTTGAAGGCGCGGGGCCTGGTCAAGGGCGTGCGCCTGGGCGAACTCGGCGAGGGCGTTTCGCGTCTGATCCTCACCGGCAAGGGACCCTTTGCCGTCGACAAGCTCGACGTGCTCAAGAACGAGGACGGAACCGGCTACCGCATTGCCATCGACATGTCGGCGGCATCCGAACGCGAGTTCGATGCCGCACTTGCCAATCAGGCGCTGACCACCGGATCGACCGTTTCGACCGACAAGGGAGGGCGGGTCGGCACCGGGCCGGTCTCCAATCCGGGCCATCGGTTCACCGTCGTCATCGACCCCGGCCATGGCGGCATCGACGGCGGTGCCGAGGGCCTGAACGGCACCATCGAAAAAAACGTCACGCTGGCCTTCGCCACGGAGCTGCGCGACAAACTCGCGGCCGTCGGCAATTATGATGTGTTCATGACGCGCGACACAGACGAATTCCTGCGTCTGGACGACCGCGTGCGCATTGCCCGTCAGCATGAGGCCGACCTGCTTATTTCGATCCATGCCGACACGATCAGCGTCAAGGGCATTCGCGGCGCCACCGTCTATACCGTCTCCGACAAGGCTTCGGACCCCGAGGCGCAGGCGCTTGCCGACCGTGAGAACCTCTCCGACCAGTTCGCCGGCATGGAAATCAAGAACGACAACAAGGAAGTCACCGACATCCTGATCGACCTGATCCGCCGCGAAACACACAACTTCTCGATGAGTTTCGCCCACACGCTGGTTGGCCAGTTGTCGACCAGCGTCGGTCTTATCAACAATCCGCAGCGCTCCGCGGGTTTCAAGGTGCTCAAGGCACCCGATGTGCCGTCGGTGCTGGTCGAACTCGGTTATCTCTCGAACGCCAAGGACGAGGCGCAGTTGCTCAACGCCGACTGGCGCGGCAAGGCGGCCCAGAGCATAACCAACGCCGTCGCGCTGTTCGCGTCGGCCAAGGCCGGATCGGGAACCGGAGGTTGACATGACCGGCGACGCCTGCAACCAGAGGCGGCGTTGCGCGACGACAACACCCAGTGCTTTTATTTCCGGCCAGCAGCCGTGAAATCAGGCATTGCCGTATTTTGTCCACATGGCGGCGACAAGGGTTTTCGATTACGGATTGGGACCGGCTCGAAAGCTTGCGTGAAAGGCGGCTTCGTTTAGGAAATTCCCGAACCAAGGACTGGAGCGGGTATGATTCGTCTCATTGGCTATTTTTTCGGCATCGGCACGACGCTGGCCCTTCTGGTCGCGGCGGGCGTTGCGATCTACATCGGCCATTTGTCGAAGGATCTGCCCGACTACGAGGTACTGGCCAAATACGAGCCGCCGGTGACCACCCGCATCCATGCGTCCGACGGCGCGCTGATGGCCGAATATGCGCGCGAACGGCGCCTGTATCTGCCGATCCAGGCCATTCCGGACCGCGTCAAGGCGGCCTTCCTGTCGGCGGAAGACAAGAATTTTTACAATCACCCGGGCATCGATGTGACCGGCCTCGGCCGCGCCATCATCGTCAACCTGCAGAATTTCGGCTCGGGCCGGCGCCAGGTCGGCGCCTCGACGATCACCCAGCAGGTGGCGAAGAACTTCCTGTTGTCCTCGGACCAGACCTACGAGCGCAAGATCAAGGAGATGATCCTCGCCTTCCGCATCGAGCAGGCCTATCCCAAGGATCGCATTCTCGAGCTCTACCTCAACGAAATCTTCTTCGGCTTCGGCGCCTATGGCGTCGCCGGCGCGGCGCTGACCTATTTCGACAAATCGGTCAACGAACTGTCCGTGGCCGAGGCCGCCTACCTGGCCTCCCTGCCCAAGGGGCCGAACAACTATCACCCTTTCAAGCATGCCGATCGCGCGATCGAGCGCCGCAACTGGGTCATCGATCAGATGGTCGAGAACGGCTATGTCACGCGTGAGGAAGGCAACAAGGCCAAGGCCGAGCCGCTGGGCGTGACGCCGCGGCGCAGCGGCACCTATCTGTTCGCCGGCGAGTACTTCACCGAAGAGGTGCGCCGCCAGATCATCGCCCGCTACGGCGAGAATGCGCTCTACGAAGGCGGCCTCTCCGTCCGCACCACGCTCGATCCGAAGATCCAGCTCATTGCCCGCAAATCGATGCAGAACGGGTTGATGAAATACGACACGCTGCGCGGCTATCGCGGGCCGGTGACATCGATCGATGTCTCGGGCGACTGGGGCGTGCCGCTTGGCGCCGTCAAGGGACTGGAGGATGTTCCCGAATGGTCGCTCGCCGTCGTGCTCGACAGTTCGGCGACCGGCCTGTCGATCGGCCTGCAGCCCGCACGGCAGGCGTCGGGCGAGATCGTCAAGGAGCGCGTCGAAGGCACTATCAGCAAGGAGGACATGGGTTTTGCCATGCGCCATGTGGTCGCCGGCAAGACCGTCAAGGCCAAGTCGCCGGCGGAGGTGCTGAAGCCGGGCGACGTCATCTTCGTGCAGAAAAACGATGGTGCCGAGGGCACCTACAGCCTGCGCCAGGTGCCCGAAGTGGAAGGCGGCCTGATCGCCATGGACCCGCACACCGGCCGCGTGCTGGCCATGGTCGGCGGCTTCTCCTATGCGCAGTCCGAATTCAACCGCGCCACGCAAGCCATGCGCCAGCCGGGCTCCTCGTTCAAGCCGATCGTCTATTCGGCAGCGCTCGACAATGGCTATACGCCGGCCTCGGTCATCATGGACGGGCCGATCACGATCCAGAGCGGCAACACGAGCTGGACGCCGAAGAACTATGACGGCACCGTCGCCGGTCCGGCGACCCTGCGCTCCGGCATCGAGAAGTCGCGCAACCTGATGACGGTGCGGCTTGCCAATGACATGGGGATGAAGCTGGTGGTCGAATATGCCGAGCGCTTCGGTGTCTACGACCATCTGGCACCCTATCTGCCAATGGCGCTGGGTTCCGGCGAAACCACCGTGATGCGCATGGTGTCGGCCTATTCGATCATGGCCAATGGCGGCAAGTCGATCAAACCGTCGCTCATCGACCGCATCCAGGACCGCTACGGCAAGACGGTGTTCAAGCAGGACGAACGTGGCTGCCAGGGTTGCAATGCGCAGGAATGGCAGAACCAGCCGGAGCCGGAGCTGGTCGACAATTCCGAGCAGGTGCTCGACCCGATGACCGCCTACCAGATCACCTCGATGATGGAAGGCGTCGTGCAGCGCGGCACCGGCGCCACCATCGGCGAACTCGGCCGTCACATCGCCGGCAAGACCGGAACGACCAACGATGAAAAGGACGCCTGGTTCATCGGTTACACGCCCAACCTCGTCGTCGGCCTCTACATGGGCTATGACACGCCGCGCGGCCTCGGCCATGGCGCCACCGGTGGCGGTCTCGCAGCCCCGATCTTCAAGGACTTCATGCGAGTGGCGCTGGACGGCACGCCCAATGTCGACTTCAAGGTGCCGGAAGGCATGAACCTGGTCGCCATCAATCGCAAGACCGGCATGCGTGCCGCATCGGGCGATCCCGGCACCATCATCGAAGCCTTCAAGCCGGGCACCGGTCCCGCCGACAGCTATTGGGTGATCGGCATGGGCGCCGACGGCTCAAATGCCACCGGTGGCGCGCTGTCGCCGCAAGCCAATCAGGCTATCCAGTCCGGCGGCGGCGGCCTCTACTGACGATTTTCAGGGGCGGATGGGCTGGCCTTGGGCCGGCCCATTTTGCTTTACAGCCGGCGGCGGCGTGCCTATGTATCGCGCCGACCGATTTCAGCAAACAGGACAGAACAGCCAGCCATGCGCGCGGAAACGCAGAATATTGTCGACGAGATCAGGCAGGCGATAACCCTGCTGAGGAGGCATCTTTGACTGGGATCAAGCCATAAAGCGGCTTGAATACCTCAATGTGCGCGCCGAGGACGCCAGCCTCTGGAACGAGCCGCTGGAAGCGCAGAAGCTGATGCGCGAACGCCAGAGCCTCGAAGAAGGCATCGCCTCGGTGAAAGGTCTGACGCAGGCGCTGGAAGACAATATCGGCCTGATCGAACTCGGCGAGGAAGAGCGCGATGAGGGCGTGATCGCCGAGGCGGAAGCCGCGATCCGCTCGATGCAAGGCGAAGCGAAGGCCCGCCAGGTCGAGACGCTGCTGTCGGGTGAAGCAGACTCCAACGACACCTATCTCGAAATCCATGCCGGTGCCGGCGGCACCGAAAGCCAGGACTGGGCCTCGATGCTGCTGCGCATGTACACGCGCTGGGCCGAGCGGCGCCGTTTCAAAGTCGAAGTGCTGGAAATGCATGACGGCGAAGAGGCCGGCATCAAGTCCGCCACGTTGATGATCAAAGGCCACAACGCCTATGGCTGGATGAAGACGGAATCGGGCGTTCATCGCCTGGTGCGTATTTCGCCCTATGACAGCAATGCGCGCCGGCATACGTCCTTCGCCAGCGTCTGGGTCTATCCGGTCATCGACGACACGATCGAGATCGACGTCTCCGAATCCGACGTCCGCATCGATACTTATCGCTCGTCCGGCTCGGGCGGCCAGCACGTCAACACCACCGATTCGGCGGTGCGCATCACGCATCTGGCCACTGGCATCGCGGTCGCCTGCCAGGCCGAACGTTCGCAGCACAAGAACAAGGCCAAGGCCTGGGAGATGCTGCGCTCGCGCCTTTACGAGGAAGAGCTGAAGAAGCGCGAGGCGGTTGCAAACGCCACCGAAGCATCGAAGAGCGATATCGGCTGGGGCCACCAGATCCGCTCCTATGTGCTGCAGCCCTATCAGTTGGTGAAGGATCTCCGCACCGGCGTCGAGAGCACCAGCCCGTCGAGCGTGCTCGATGGCGACCTCGACGATTTCATGGAAGCCTCGTTGTCGCAGCGCATCGAAGGCGGTGCCGGCGAAGCCGTGGCGGACCTGGACTAGGATATGCCCATATTCAGGTGAGGCCGGCCTGGCCTCATCTGAACATACCCCTGCGCACCACAGCAATGGAGGAGAGAGTGCCGAGCAAGCTCACCGGAAAATGCTTTTGCGGCGCGGTTCACTACGAGGTGGCCGACGAATTCCTCTATGCCGCGAATTGCCATTGTTCGGACTGCCGGCGCACCACCGGTTCGGCATTCAAGCCTTTCGCCGGTATCGAGCGTGAAAAGTTTGTCCTCACCGAAGGCGAGGACAAACTCCTGATCTTCGGCGACCAAAGCGGCCACAACGCGCATTGCTGCCAGTGCGGCTCCTTGCTTTATTCGCTCGTGCGCGACGGCGCCTATGTCCATGTCGCCATGGGAACGCTCGTCGACGACCCATCCATTCGTCCAACCGAGCACATCTTCGTCGGTTCGAAGGCGGGCTGGTTCACCATCACCGATGACCTGCCGCAGTATCAAGAGCACGTGATTGCCGGCTCCGACCAGCAATAGGCTGGAACCACAGCGGGCCAATCCCGTTTATTCGACGCCCGTTTGCCGGGAATTGACCTTGGCCTCATCTCGTCGGCGGTAGCGGATGCCTGACGTCTGTAGAACGATGTCGGGAATGCATGTTCTTGCGCCGACCAAGGAATCAGCCCAGCATCCAAGGGCTGGGAGAGAAAAAGCATTTATGGCCGGACGCGGCATATCTGCGACCCGACGATCCGGCCACTGGGAAGATACGTTCCGGGAACGGGCAAGCGAAACGCTTGATGCTCGTTTGAAAGGAACGTTTCCATGTCTGCTGCCACACTCAGATCGGCCAATGCCGTTCAACCGGCTGGCCGACTTTTGTTTTCCCTGTTCGCGATCGGCGCGATGGCAATGCTGACGGCACCTGCCTTCGCGCATGACGCCACGCCCACGGCGGCAAAGCCACAAGGCTGGAGTTATCCGTTCGCATGCTGCGCCAACTATGATTGTCGCACGACCCATACAGGCGAAGTGCTGGAGAAACCCGAGGGCTATGTCATCGCCGGAACGGGTGAGGTCGTTCCAATGACCGACAAGCGTGTCAAGGACAGCCCGGACGGCGAGTTCCATTGGTGCGCGCACCAGGGGGGCCTCGACGCCGGCAGGACAATCTGCCTGTTCGTGCCGCCGCGCTCGTATTGACGATAGGAGCGCATTCCTACGTCCGCCTGATCGCGTGTGACGGGACGGGCTTGCTGAGACGCGCCTGTCGCGGTAGCGCCGGTGATGCTTGCTGACAGACAGTTGTCAGGAGCACCTCTTTATGCTGCCTTTGCCGCACAGGGTGGCGGCGACAGGAGGAGTTCGTTGATGACCATCAAGGCAAGCTGTCATTGCAAGGCGACGACGTTCGAGGTTTCGCAAGCACCGCAGACGGTGACGCAATGCACCTGTTCTTTCTGCTCGAAACGCGGCTCGCTCTGGGCCTATTACGTGCCTTCGCAATTCAAGCTCACCAGCCCGATGGAGAACGTCTCTTTCTATCGTTGGGGGTCGAAGACCGTAAAGCACGGTTTTTGCGCCACCTGCGGCTGCGGCACCTTTACCGAAACGCCGGACTGGTCGACAGGCGAGCCGGATTTCGACAATCCCAAGATCAGCGTCAACTCGCGGCTGTTCGATGATTTCGATCTCGACAAGGTCGAAGTGGTTGTCATAGACGGCAAGAACCTCTGGTAGCTTATCCAAACCATTCCGGCACGGCGATGCGGCGCCACCACCGGGTATTGGTCACTCGGGAAAAGCCGTGAACGGCGCTTTTGCCGTTCCGCTTTTCGCCGCAATTCATGGTACAAGTCGCGGGAAGGGCTGATTTGGCGCCACCGCAAGGCGTGACTTGGAGAGGGACCATCCTATGAAAAAGACTGTGCTCGTCGTCGTGGCGACGGCTGTGCTCGTGAGCGCCTGCACCACCACCGATCCGTATACAGGCGACCAGAAGATTTCCAACACGGCGGCCGGCGCCGGCCTTGGCGCCCTGGCGGGTGCCAGCCTTGGCCTGCTTGCCGGTGGCAACGACCGCCGCAACGCACTGATCGGCGCCGGCATCGGCGCGCTGGCCGGCGGCGCCATCGGCGCCACGATGGACCAGAACGAGGCCGAACTGCGCCGGCAGCTCGAGGGCACCGGTGTCAGCGTCACCCGCAGCGGCGACCAGATCATCCTCAACATGCCGTCCGACATCACCTTCAACTCGGATCAGGATGCGGTGAAGCCCGGCTTCTACCAGGTCCTGAACTCCGTCGCGCTGGTGCTGAAGAAGTTCAAGCAGACCACGGTCGACGTGTTCGGCCACACCGATTCGACCGGTGGCGACCAGCACAATTTCGATTTGTCGCAGCGTCGTGCTTTGGCGGTGGCGAACTATCTGTCCGGTCAGGGCGTGGATCAGCGGCGCTTCGCCGTCACAGGCTTCGGCAAGACACGTCCGGTCGCATCCAATGCCACAGCCGAAGGTCGGGCCCAGAACCGCCGCGTCGAGATCCAGCTGTCGCCGCTCACCTGATCCGTCCGGCAAGCGGATGCGAAACGGCCCTCATGCGGGGCCGTTTTTGTTTGAGCTGACATCGGCGCTCTGGATGGGTACGGTATAGATTTAGTTATTGCTAAAATATAGCTTTCCGGCGGCCATGGAAAGGAATAGCATCATGGCAGTCCAGCGGGGATGAGGCGGTGTAACCGGCCGCGCAATCAGCATTTTTCCGCCTCGGTCTTGCACGGCCAGATCAGAAATCTGGGAGGAATGCATGACAAGAACAGCCAGCCTTGGGCGCTGTGGCGTCCTCGTTTTAACAGGTTTGGTAGGCGCGTGGCTGAACGTTGCTTCGGCTCGGGCCGAGGACGCCAACAAGGCCGACATCGAAGCCTTGAAAAAGTCGCTCGCCAAATATGAGGATTACACCGCTGCCGTCCGCGATCTCTATCTGTCGACGGTCGGCTGCGTCTACTACAGCGGAGAAAAGATAGCGGGCGCGATGGATTACCCGAAGGGCGCCATGGGTATTCACTTCGTCAATGTCCCGAGTGTCGGCCAGAAGCTCGACCCGATGCACCCCAACGTGCTGATCTATGAACCGACCAAGAAGGGTTTGCGGCTGGTGGGCGCGGAATGGCTGGTGCCTCTGACGCCGGACATAAAGGAGCCTCCGAAGCTGTTTGGCCAAACCTTCATGGGGCCGATGGAGGGGCACTACCCTCTCATCCCGAAGGAGTTCGTCCATTACGACCTTCATGCCTGGCTCGGGGACAATCCGAACGGCATGTTCAGTCCGACGAACCCGAACGTGAAATGCTCGAAGGCCGAGTTTCCGATGCTGGAAAAACCGACCAAGATGATGCCTGGGCCGATGTAACGGGCGAACCAGGCTGGAGCTCTACCGAGAAGGCAAGCCGGATGGCTGGCTTGCCTTCGAAGCGGTCGGGATCAGACCTTGGCGACGATCCGCATGAAGGCCGGCATGTCATCGCCGAAGCCAACGGTGGAATCGTTGTCTTCCTGGTGACGTTGGCGGGCAGGGCGGCTGTTGTCTCGCTGCGGCCGGGTATCGCCGCGTTCCGGTGCGCGCTGTTCGTTGCGATCGGACGATTTGCGCTCGGTGTTTTCCGAACGGATCGCTTCCTTGCGCGAGCGCCGTTCGCCGACGTCGGCGGCTGCCGCTGCGACCTCGGCCGCCGGCTGGTCCTCGCGGACTGTTTCCGGTGCCGTGTCTTCGCTGCGCTTGGCGTGGCGTTCGCGCGGTTTGCGCTCGCCGCCCTTTTCCCTGCTGCGGTCGTCGTCCTTGCGACCGGCGCGGCGCGGTGCGCCCTTGCCACGGCGCGGAGCATCGTCCTCGCCGCCTTCGCTGGCAACCACCGTCGACAAGTCGCCGTCATGCCATTCGATCTTGTTGCCGATCAGCCGCTCGATGGCGTCGATGTATTTGGTGTCCGACTTGGTCGCGATGGTGAAGGATTTTCCGGAGCGTCCGGCGCGGCCGGTACGGCCGATACGGTGGACATAATCCTCGGCATGGATCGGCACGTCATAGTTGAAGACATGGCTGACGTCGGGGATGTCCAAGCCGCGCGCGGCGACGTCGGAAGCGACGAGGTAGCGCAGCTTGCCGTCGCGGAAATTGGCCAGCATCTGCATGCGCGCGCGCTGGTCCATGTCGCCATGCAGCGCACCGGCGTCGAAATCATACTTCAGCAGCGAGCGGAACAGTTCCGACACTTCGACCTTGCGGTTGCAGAAGATGATGGCGTTCTTCAGTTCGGCATCTTCGGCCTTGATCAGGTTGCGCAGCGTCTCGCGCTTGTCCCACGGCTTGGAGCCTGATTTGACCAGCCGCTGGGTGATGTTGGTGGCGGCGGACGCGGCCTTCGAGACCTCGACGCGCACCGGCGCATGCAGGAATTTCTCGGTCAGCTTGGTGATTTCCGGCGGCATCGTCGCCGAGAAGAACAGCGTCTGCCTGGTGAACGGGATCATCTCGCAGATGCGCTCGATGTCGGGAATGAAGCCCATGTCGAGCATGCGGTCGGCTTCGTCGATGACGAGGATCTCGACGCCATTGAGCAACAGCTTGCCGCGCTCGCGGTGATCGAGCAGGCGGCCGGGCGTCGCGATCAGCACGTCGACGCCGCGCTCCAGCTTCTTGTTCTGTTCGTCGAATGAGACACCGCCGATCAGGAGCGCGATGTTGAGCTTGTGGTTCTTGCCATATCGGATGAAATTCTCTTCGACCTGCGCGGCGAGTTCGCGCGTCGGCTCCAGGATCAGCGTGCGCGGCATACGGGCGCGGGCCCGGCCGTTTTCGAGGCGGGTCAGCATCGGCAGCACGAAGGAAGCCGTCTTGCCAGTGCCGGTCTGGGCGATGCCCAAAATATCCTTGCCGAGCAAGGCGTGCGGGATCGCACCAGCCTGGATCGGCGTCGGCTGGGTGTAGCCGGCGTCGGTGACTGCGGAAAGGACCTTCGGCGACAGGCCGAGGTCTGCGAAGGTCAACGCTTCTTGAGCGGTCGTGGTGTCTGAGGACAAGTGTTGTTGTCTTTGGCTGGTTCGGGGAAGCGCAACGGCGTCTAATGGCGTCGCGGCAAGCGCCACGCGCCTGCAAGATCGGTATTGCAATTAGGAGCAAGCCCTCGATTTGTCAACAGAAACGGGCAGCAATGGCACGATTGTGAAGTTGTAACCTTAATCGGGATGCTTAATCGACCTGTCGGTCGCAGAGCCGGCTCAATAGCGGAACTGTTCGGCGAGAATACGCTCGTTCCAGGAATGATTGGGATCGAACAGCAACGTTGCTGTCGCCGTGGGTGATTCTCGCACCGTCACCGAGGTCACCGCCTTGACCTCGGTATGGTCGGCGGCGGCGTTCACCGGCCGCTTTTCCGGCTCGCGGATGTCGAAGCGCACCGTCGCTTTGTTGGAGAGCAGCGCGCCGCGCCAGCGGCGCGGGCGAAACGGGCTGACCGGGGTCAGCGCCAGCAGCGGCGCGTCGAGCGGCAGGATCGGCCCGTGCGCCGAAAGATTGTAGGCGGTGGACCCGGCCGGGGTTGCGATCATGACGCCGTCGCAGTTCAGTTCCTCAAGCCGGACCTGTTCGTCGACGGTGATGCGGATCTTGGCCGTCTGGTACGATTGACGCCACAGCGCCACCTCGTTGATAGCCAGTGCCGAAATCGTTTCGCCTTCCGAGGTCACGGCCAGCATCTCCAGCGGGCGGATGGTTTCGGCGACGGCGGCTTCGAGACGCTCGGTCAGGCCACCGGAACGATACTCGTTCATCAGGAAGCCGATGGTGCCACGGTTCATGCCGTAGACCTTCTTGCCGGTCCCCATCGTGTCGCGCAGGGTCTGCAGCAGGAAGCCGTCACCCCCAAGGGCAACGACGATCTCGGCCTCCTCGACGGAAGACTGGCCATAGCGCGCCGACAGGCTTTCCAGCGCCGTCTTGGCGTCAGCGGTGTCGGACGAGACGAAGGCGATGTGGCTGGCGGCTTTGCTCATGGCTCCCCGATGACGACCGGTGGCAGCGGCAGGGCCGCGCCAATTTCGGGGTAGCATGGGCGGGGTAGGTCTGCAAACGGAGCCGCCATCCCGGATGGCAATGCCATTCCGGGATGGCGAGGCGACCGCGGGACGGCGGATGCGGACATGCGTTCGCGTATCATGACAAAGGCTACGCGAATGTGATGGTTAAGACCGGCCTTAAAGTCTCGTAAAGCCGGATCGGTCATGTTAGCCGGCAGTGGATGGGTGGCGTGGGGGCTAGCCAGTCGAGGCCGACATATTGCCGGTAACACGCCTGATCATTGTCTTTCTGATGCTGGGAAGCTTCGCGCTGCTCTTTGCCGAACTGGTGCGCCAGTCCGAAGAGACGAGCTTCCGACCGCAGCCCACGGCGTCGCGCTGTGGTGACGCAGCCGGAGCGCCATGCCCGCAAAGGGCGCTGTAGCGCTGTAACCTGATCATCCTTTCGGACGACCGGCGGCATTGGCGGCCGCTTCGGTGCGCGACATCGCGCGGCAGTTTCTCTCCTTAAAAGCAGAGGCCGGTCGGCTGCCGCACGTTCCACTCGTGAAAGCTTGCTGTTTGCACTCGCGGCGCTTGGCGGTGTAGATGGGTGCACCGATTGGCGGAAAGGTTTTTGGGTAGCCTCGTATCCGCCGTTGTTGGGAAACAAGCCCTGCGGCTCGTTGACTGGCCGGGTGTCTGGAGCAGGGGGTTCCATGTCGCGCAGCGTGTTGATTTCTGGTGGCTGCGGCTTCCTCGGCTCACATCTGGTCGACCGTCTGTTGCGGCGAAGCGATCTGGAAAAGCTGATCGTCGTCGACAATCTTTGGACCGGGACGCGAGACAACGTCGCACATATCGCCGATCCGCGTTTCGATCTGCAGATTGCCGATGCCGAAAGCTTTTCATCCCTTCAACGCTTCGATGAGATCATCCATCTCGCGTCGCCGGCTTCGCCGCTTTGGTACATGCGCGAGCCGGTACGCACGATCAAGGCCAACATCGGCGGCGCGCTCAATCTTCTGACGCTGCTCAAGCCCGGCGGCCGTTTCTGCTTCGCCTCGACCTCGGAAGTCTATGGCGACCCCCTGGTTTCACCCCAACCCGAGAGTTACAGGGGATCGGTGGACTGCACCGGTCCCAGGGCCTCTTATGATGAAAGCAAACGCTGCACCGAGGCATTGCTGTTCGAACAGCAGCGGGTTGTCGGGCTCGACATTCGCGTCGTCAGGATTTTCAACACATATGGGCCGCGAACCCGCATCGACGACGGACGCGCCGTTTCGAACTTTGCCATCCAGGCTCTGACAACCGGGGTGCTGACGGTCTATGGCGACGGGTCCCAATCGCGCAGTTGGGGTTATGTCGACGACATCGTCGAGGGGCTGGAACGTTACTTCTGGCGCGACGGCATCTCGCATCGCGGCCCTCTGAACATCGGCAACGATCACGAGGTTTCCGTCCTGCGCATCGCGGAATTCGTCAGGTCGCTTGTCCCCGGCAGCCGCATCGAGCACCACCCTCCGGCTCCCCAGGATCCGACAAATCGGCGTCCGGACCTGACGTCGGCGAGGCATGTCCTTCCTGGCTGGGAAGCCAGGACGGGCTATCAGGAAGGCATCGGGCGCACCTTCGATTGGTTCCGTCAGCGAATTGCGGCCGGAACCGTTGCGGCCCCAACGGCCTGACGCGCCCGACGTCGCGGCCAAAGCTCTTTCCTGGCTGCCCACTTGGTCACCACCGCATCGGGCGCATCGATCGGCGAGCCATGGCCGTATCCGCATAAAGATATTGACTGCATGTTTAGTCATAGTTACTCCTGAGGTCGCGAATTGAGTTGGACAGCCGGCGCCAGCCGGTGAATGGCCACCGTGAAGAGGGGAATATCTCGACTGCGATGCGGCTTGCCGTTGCCGGTGCGCCGCATGCCGCAAATGCGATGCCGACGGCCGTTCTCGTGCCGTCGATCGGCATTGTCGCGGCCATCTTTTCGTCAGCAGGAAACGGACCTGAGGCCGTAACGCCGCCGGTCCCAACAATGGGAGCATACAGCATGAACTGGAAACTGACCGCGACGGCCATCGGCCTGTCGCTGCTGACTGTCACGGGCGTTGCCCATGCCGACGGCGAACTCAACATCTACAATTGGGGCAACTACACCAGTCCCGAGCTGATCAAGAAGTTCGAGGAGACCTACAAGGTCAAGGTCACCGTCACCGACTATGATTCCAACGATACCGCCCTGGCCAAGGTCCGGCAGGGCGCCTCCGGCTATGACATCGTCGTGCCCTCGGCGAGCGTCGTGCCGGTCTGGATCAGCGAAGGTCTGCTCTTGGAGACCGATCCCAACAAGATGGAGAACTTCAAGAACGTCGATCCCAGGTGGGTCGATGTTCCATTCGATCCAGGCCGCAAATATACCGTTCCATGGCAGTGGGGAACGACCGGCATTTCGGTGAACAAGTCGGTTTATGCCGGCGACCCCAACACATCGGCGATCTTCCTCGACCCACCCCCCGAACTCGTCGGCAAGATCAATGTCGTACCCGAAATGGGTGACATCATGTTCCTCGCCATCGCTTACGAGGGTGGCAAATATTGCAGCAGCGACATGCAGATGCTGAAGAAGGTGCATGACAAGCTGGTGGAGGCCAAGGCGAAATGGCTTTCGCTCGACTATGCGGCCGTCGACGGCCTGGGCAGGGGCGACATCGCCGCGGGCGTCAACTGGAACGGCATATCGCTGCGCGAGCGGCTTGAGAACGACAAGATCGTCTATGGCTATCCCAAGGAAGGCTATCCGATCTGGATGGACAATGTCGCTGTCCTCAAGGACGCCAAAAACGTCGACAACGCCAAGCTGTTCCAGAATTTCATCATGGATCCGCAGAATGCGGCGCTGATCTCAGCCTTTGCGCGTTATTCGAACGGCATCAAGGGCTCGGAAGCCTTCATGCCCGACGACATGAAGACCGCGCCGGAAGTCAACATTCCCGCCGATTTCGCCGCCAAGGGCCAGTTCATGCAGGCATGCCCGCCCGACGTGCAGGCGCTCTACACGAAGATCTGGACCGATCTGCAGAAATGACCTGACCAGGCTTTCCCGCGCCGCAGCACGCGGCGCGGTCATCTCCGTCCATGCAACGCGATGCGCAGATCGCAGGAGACTTCCCATGACCGATCTCGACCTTTGCTACATGCCGGCCAGCGAGGCGCTGCGGCTGTTCAAGGCAAAGAAGCTTTCGCCCGTCGAACTGATGCAGGCCACCATCCGCCGCGCCGAAGCCACCAAGCCGACGATCAACTGCCTCACCTTCACGCATTTCGACGAGGCGATGGATCTGGCCAGGAAAGCCGAGGCGAAATACGCCAGGGGGGCCCGTACCGGGGCGCTCGAGGGGCTGCCGATCGGCATCAAGGACGAGAGCTACATCAAGGACAAGCCGACCTCGCACGGCTCGCTGCTGTCCCGGGATGCCATCGGTGGCCATACGTCGACGATGAACGAGCGCATCATCAAGGCCGGAGGCATTGTCCATGCCCGCACGGCGACGCCTGAATTCAGCTGCGCCGGCTACACCTGGTCGAAACGCTGGGGCGTGACGCGCAATCCGTGGAACCCGGATTTCACGCCCGGCGGTTCGTCCGGCGGTGCCGCGGCGACGCTGGCGTCCGGCACGTCGTCGATCGCCACCGGCTCGGACATTGCCGGGTCGATCCGAATTCCCGCGTCGGCCTGCGGTCTTGTCGGCTTCAAGCCGCCTTACGGGCGCAATCCGGACGAGCCGCCGTTCAACCTCGATTTCTACTGCCACACCGGACCTTTGGCGCGAAACGTCGGGGATGCGATCCTGCTGCAGAACGTGATGGCCGGACCGAGCCCGCTCGACATCGCCACGCTCCGCCCCAAACTGCGCCTGCCCAGCGACTACAAGCCGATCAAGGGCTGGAAGATTGCTTTCTCGATGGACCTCGGTTCTTTCGAGGTCGATCCGGACGTGCGCAAGAACACGCTTGCCGCCTGCGATGTGTTTCGCTCGCTTGGCGCCACGGTCGAGGAAGTCGATCTGGGCTGGGGCGACGACGTGCTCAAGGCGGGCATGGCCTATCTCGAACATCTGTTCGGCGCCTCACTGTCGCAACTGCTCAAGGAGCACGGCAAGGACATGACGAGCTATGCCAGGCAGTTCGCCGAGGACGGGCAAAGGTCGAAGGCGACGGACTTTGTCGGAACACTGGAAGTGGCGGCCAGGATGTACCAGACGCTGGGGCCGCTGCTGGAGACCTACGATGTGCTGATCTGCCCGACCAACGCGCTTCCCGCCGTGCCGGCGGAGTTCGATCAGACAACGGGCACGGTCGAGATCAACGGCAAGCAGGTGAACCCGTCGCTTGGCTGGGTGATGACGACGCCGTTCAACATGATGAGCCGCTGTCCGGTTCTATCCGTGCCGTCGGGCCGGGCGGCAAGCGGCGTGCCGACAGGCATCCAGATCGTCGGCCGCACCTATTGCGATGCCGATGTCTTCCGGGCGGCCATGGCCTATGAGATGGCCAAGGGGCAGTGGTACACAAACGCCGAAACGCGCCCGTCGCTATAACAGGGCGATGCGGCCCTTGCCGCGATCGTGGTTGATCTGCGGTTTCGGTTGTGGTGAGCCGACGCCGGACACCTCGAATAGACGGATCCGTGGCGGCGCCGGCGATCGCCGGCAGAAGTCCGAAAGGAGCTGGACGAAGATGGCGCAACAAAACACTGCGGCGGCAAAACGCAAAGGCGCAACGGCGAAGAATGGACGTGCGGCAAACGATGCCGCGCCGCCCAAGGACCGTCGGCGCGAACGCGGCGAAGCCAGCGTGCAGCGGATCATCGACGCCACCATCGAGCTCATCGCGGAGGAGGGACTGGCAAGCGTCACCATGCAGCGCATCGCCGAACATGTCGGCTCGTCCAATGCCCTGGTCGTCTTCCATTTCCGCAGCAAGGAGAACCTGTTTCGCGCCGTCCTGCAGTATCTCAGCGATCGATACGACGAGCTGTGGGTGACGCTGGTGCGAGCGCCCGGCCTGTCGCCGGTTGAGCGGGCCCTGGGCGCGGTCGATTGCGCGCAACGTTTCGCCCGCCAGCACCCGAAATGGGTTTCGGTCTTTGTCGTGTTCTCCAGCGACCGCAAGAGCATGCAGATCTACAATGAGATCGGCCTGCCGAGCGATCTTGCCTACACCGCCGAAGCGCGCGAGTTGCTGATCGAGATTTCGCGCAGCGGCGGTTACACCGACGTCGACATCGACACGCTGTCGGAGAGCCTGAATTATCTGGTCCACGGCGCCTGGTATTGGGATCATCTCAATCCATCCAGCCGTGACACCAACGTGCTGCGCAAGACCATGCTGCTCCTGCTGCATCAGGCATTCCCGCGGCATTTCGAACTGATGCGCTAGAGCAATTCCAGGAAAAGTGTGAAACGGTTTTCCGTCCGGAATTGCGCCAAACAAGGAGTTGGAGTGGTTCGCCGTTTCCGTGAAACGGTGAACCGCTCTGACCGCTTTCATGGCTGCCGCAGATGGCAGCCGGCCTGCCGCTTCTGTTCCAGATACTCGTCGACAAGCTGGCGGTAGCGCACCTTGCCGAAACTCGGGAAATGGCCGCCATGCACGACCGAGACATCGAGGTCGCGCAGGCGCAGCAGTGTCGCCATGTAGTCTGATATGTCCGAGTGGTAGACGTCGTCGATCAGCGGGCCGTCATAGATGATATCGCCTGATAACAGGATGCCCGTCCTGTTTTCATAGAGCGCGATGCCGCCGGGCGAATGGCCGGGCGTGTGGATCACCTCGAAGGCACGATCGCCGAGATCGACGACGTCCCCATGCTTGAGCAAACGGCCTGCCGGTGCGGGCGGAATACGGTAGCGCGCCGTGTTCCAGCCTTGCGGCTGGCAATCGAACATTTCGTCGGTCGCATAGGTGTCGGCTGCCGTCCACTCGTTACGCGGATCGGCGAGGATCCCGGCCTCGGCGGCGTGCACGCACCGTTCGGGAAATTCGTGGTGGCAGCCTATATGATCGAAATGCGTGTGGCTGGCGACGCAAATCAGCTTGCGCTCGCTGACCAACGGCACGTGACGCCTGAGGCTGAAATGGCCAAGCCCGGTGTCGAACAGAAGGTCACGATCGCGGCCGCGCACATGCCACATGTTGCAGCGGAAGAACGGTTTTATCCAAGGCTCGTGGATCAAGGTCACGCCATCGCTCATGCGGATGGTCTCGTACCAGTCTGGTGCCTCGATGACCGCAAGCGTTGCCATGTTTCAATCCGTCAGAAAGTTCAGTCCGTCAGCAGGATGATCTGGTCGGTATCGCAGGAAATCGCGACCCTGTCGCCCGGCTGGACGGTCGCCGTCGCGGGCAATTTGGCGATGAAGTGGAGCGAAGGGTCCTCGACGGAAACGGCGAGCACGCGCTTGAAGCTGCCCTGGAAAACCACGTCGCTCACCTCGGCTGTGCCAAGCCTGACACCGCCGCGCGCCTCGCCGAGGACAAGATGCTCCGGCCGTATGGCCAGCGCAACGGTAGAGCCGACCGGCAAGGCGCCGGGCAGCGAGACCGGCCCGACCGGCGTCGCGACGGTGCTTGTCCTATCCTTCGCCTCCGTGACCGTGCCGGCGAGGATCGTGCTTTCGCCCATGAAGGTCGCCGAAAAACGCGTCGCCGGCCGTGCGTAGACGCGCTCTGGCGGACCTTCGTCCTCGATGCGCCCGTCATTCATCACCACGCAATGGTCGGCCAGCGCCATCGCCTCTTCCTGGTCGTGCGTGACATGGATAAAGGCGGTGCCGACGCGCTTCTGGATCGCCTTCAATTCATCCTGCATCTGCCGGCGAAGTTTGAGGTCGAGGGCGCCGAGCGGCTCGTCGAGCAACAGCACCGCCGGCTCGATCACCAGCGCCCGCGCCAGCGCCACGCGCTGCCGTTGGCCGCCGGAGAGCTGATGCGGCTTCTTGTCGAAGGCAGAGGCGAGACCGACCAGCGCCAGCGCCTCGCGCGCCTTTGCGGCGCGTGTCGCGCCGTCGACGCCCTGCATGCGCAGGCCGAAGCCGACATTGCTGCCGACGCTCATATGCGGAAACAGCGCATAGTCCTGGAACACCGTCGTCGTCGGGCGCTTGGCCGGCGGCACCGACGTGCAATCCTCGCCACGGATGAACACCTTGCCTTCGCTGGGGGTGACGAAGCCGCCCAGAATGGACAAGAGCGTCGTCTTGCCGGAGCCGGACGGCCCGAGCAGGATCGTGTAGCTGCCGGGCTCGATCTGCAGCGAGACATCCTTCAGCACGGTGTGCTGGCCGAAGCGATGCGAGACACTGCTGATGTCGACGAGGGGCGCGCTCATGCCGGCTTTCTCCGAAGCAATGTCAGTTCAAAAAACACCACCAGCACGATGGAGACGGCGAAGACCAGCGAGCCGACGGCATTGGTCTTGGGATTGAGGCCGGAACGCAGCAGGTTCCAGATCTCGACCGGCAGCGTGGTGTCGAAGCGGGTGAGCAGGAAGGAGATCACGAATTCGTCCCAGGAGAAGGTCATCGACAGGAAGAAGCCGGCGAAGATGGCCGGCGCCATGACCGGCACGGTGATCAACAGCAGCACCTTCCATTCCGGCGCGCCGAGGTCGCGCGCGGCGCGCTCGATGTTGATCTGATGGTCGCCCATCTGGCTGTAGATGATGGCAAAGCACAGCGGCAGATTGATCACGACATGGCCGATGCCGGCAGCCAGTAGCGATTTCGGTACGCCGGCCCAGTTGAACAGCACCAGCAGCCCCATGCCGATGATGAGATAGCTGACCGTCAGCGGCAGGGTGATCAGCCCGCGCAGCAGGCCGGAGCCGGGCAGGACGAAGCGGGCAAAGCCCCAGGCGGAAAGGAAGCCGAGCGTCACGGCGGCGAGCGACGAGATGGACGCGACCAGCAGCGAATTGACCAACGCCGAAGTCAGCCGTGGGTCCGAGAGCACCGCGTCGTACCAGCGCAGCGACGGGCCGGTGAAGGGCGGGATCGGGAACGACGTCGCCTGCAGCGAAAACAGTACCAGCACGATCACGGGCAGGAAGATGAAGCCGTAGACGGCAAGCGCGTAGAGCCAGGAGGCGATGCGGACAATCCTGCGCATCTCAGGCCCGCTCGATCTTCAGCCAGTGGGCGCAGGCGAGATAGGCGATGGTGACCACCGCCATCAGGATGATCGACAGCGCCGAGGCCAGCGGAAAGTCGCCGCGCCGGCCGATCTGCATCATCACCAGCTGCGGCATCAGCAGCTCGTTGTTGCCGCCCAGGATCTGCGGCGTGATGTAGTCGCCGATGCACAGCACGAAGGTGAGGAAGGCGCCGACCATGATGCCGGGCAAGGTCAGCGGCAGCACGACATGCAGGAAGGTTCGCACCGGCCCGGCGCCGAGATCGGCGGCCGCCTTGCGGTAGCTCGGGCTGAGCTGCTTGAGATTGGCGAAGATCGTCAGCGTCAACAACATGACGAAGAAGTGCACGAAGCCGGTGATGGTGGCGAAACGCGTGTTGGCGAGATGCACAGGCTCGCTGATGAGGCCGGAGCCGGTCAGCGCCCGGTTTATGACGCCGTTCTGCGCCAGCACCAGCAGCCAGGAATAGGAGCGCACGACATAGGAGGTCCAGAACGGCAGCACCGCCAGCATCAGCGCCAGCCGCTGCCAGCGCTCCGGCACCTGTTCGGCGAGGATCCAGGCGAAGGGATAGGCGAGCAGCACCGAGACCACGGTGACGATCGCGGTCACCTCAAGCGAGTTCACCATCGCCTGCCAGTAGGAGGGGTTGGTGAAGAATTGGCTGTAGTTGGACAGCGTGAAGCCGCCGCCCTCATGCGCCGTCAGGCTGGAAAACCCCATGGCAATGAACGGCAGCACGAAGAACAGCAGCGTCCAGCCGAGCGCCGGCGTGACCAGCGCCCAGGGCAGAGCAGAGCTCGCCCGGGGCAGGGTATGGCCCGCCCGGGGCAAGGGGTTGTTTCCAGCCGAGCTCATGAGCGCTATCGGCTCATTTCGCCTGCAGCATTTCGGTCCACATGTCCTGCATCTTCTTGTCGAGATCGGCGTTCGGCGCCGGATAGGCCTGGGCACGCGTCAGGAAGCCCGGCTGTTCGTCGAAGCGCAGCACCTTCTTCTGGTCGTCGGTCAGTGCTGCCTTGGTGTTGGCCGGCATGCCCCAGTAGCAGGAGGAGGTGGCAAGCCGCGCCTGGCCCTCCGGGCTCATAATGTACTGGATGAACTTCAGCGCCATGTCCTTGTTCTTGGAATCCTTGAACATGGCCAGCGACTGCGACCACAGAACCGCACCTTCTTTCGGGATGGAGAAGTCCAGCGCCGGGTTTTCCTTGGCTAGGCCCGCCGTCACCCATTCGCCGCCGCCGACCAGTATGTCGACCTCGCCCGTCGCCAGCGCCGTCTGGCTGGCGGTCACTTCGCCGACCAGCTTGGCATTGGCTTTCATCTTCAAGAGCTCGTCCTTGAGGGCGGGCAGGTCGGCTTCGGTGAGATCGGCCGTCTTCTTGCCGATCGCCAGTGCGGCCATGCCGATGACCGGCAGGTAGTAGTCGTAGATGGCGACCTTGCCCTTGTACTTGTCGCCGGTCAGGGCCGCCATCGACTGCATGTCGGCCGGATCGACCTTGGTCTTGTTGTAGCCGATCGTGTTGTAGCCGAACTTTTCGGTGATGCCGTAGCGCTTGCCGCCGACCATGGTGGAGCCGTTCATCTTCACCTGCGCAAACAGGTCGGCCAGCGGCAGCTTGTCTTCCGGCAGCGGCTCGAACAGGCCTTTTTCGACGCCGCGCGGCACGTCGATCGAATCGATCACCATCACGTCCCAGTCGCCCGGCTGCGACTGTTCGACGATGGCGAGGCCAGCGCCGGTGCCCTCGAAATCCTTGACGTTGACCTTGACGCCATTGGCCTCCTCGAAGGGCTGCAGCAGCGCCGGATCGGCATGATCGCACCAGATCAGCGCGTTGAGGTCGGCGGCCTGGACAGCGCTGCCGGCTGCGAGCAACAGCGCCGCGGCCGCGCACGCAGCATGCAGATGGCTCTTCAACATGGAAAGCGAATTCATGGTCTTGGAATGTGCGGACATCGAGTGTTCTCCCTTGCCTTTGTGGCTTCTTGCAAAAAATTGAACCAATTCTAAAATTGAGTCAATTCTGTTTTTGTGGAAAGAGGCTGGAATGAGCGGATTGCGGGCAAGGCAAAAGGCGGACCGGCACAGGCGCATCATCGAAGCGGCGGCGGAACTGTTTCGAGAGGCCGGCTATGAGGGCGCCAAGATAGAGGCGATCGCCACGCAGGCCGAGGTCTCGGTCGGCACCATCTACAATTACTACGAGAACAAGGGCGACATCCTCGGCGCCATCGTCTCGCTGGAGGTCAACGAGGTGCTGAATGCCGGGCAGGGCGTCGTCGCCAGGCCGCCGGCCAATGTCGGCGATGCGCTGGATACGCTGATCGGCATCTACATCGAGCACTCGCTGCACTATCTCAGCAAGGAGATGTGGCGGCAGGCAATGGCGATCTCGACGCAACTGCCCGACAGCCCGTTCGGCCAGGCCTACACCGCGCTCGACCGCGCGCTGACCGAACAGATCCGCGCCCTGATCGCCCGGCTGCAGGCGCTCGGCCTGGTGCGCCAGGACATCGACGGGGCGGCGCTCGGCGAACTGATCTTCAACAACATGAACATGATGTTCATCGAGTTCGTGAAACGCGACGCGGCGAGGATACCGGAGCTGCGCGCAGCGATACGGAGGCAGAACCGGATTTTGGTGGCGGCGATCGGGGTGTGAGGGAGTCAGGAGCAGACAGGAGAAAATCGTCGGTTCGGCATATTGTCATTTCACACCAGCGCTCGCCTCTTGAGTTGAATTTAAAGCCTGGTACAACTTAAGGGAGCATAAAAAGGGGAGGCGTAAATGGGGGCGTTTTCCATCTGGCATTGGGCGATCATGCTGCTGTTGATCGGCGTGCCTGTTTTCTTTGCTGTTCGATCGGCCGCGAAGCCGTCGCAGAATCCTGAGGCTCTTGTGGGCTTCGGCGGCTGGCTGATGCTGCTGGCTATCGGTCAGGCATTGTCACCGCTGCGCACACTCGCCGAATTGGGGGCCTCCAGCGATGGCGACAACCAGCTCATGCTGGTGCCGAATGGACCCATGGTGGTCTATGGCGAGGTTGCCCTGCTGCTGGCATTCATGGTGCTTCAGCTTGTGGTGCTCGTTGCCATGCTGAGGCGGAGCCTTCGGTTCAAGCAGTTGTTTCTCATCCAATGGCTCGCAATCCCGGTGGCGGTCATACTGGACGCGATCTGGGTCTCCACCGCGATCGGGGTTTCGGTTCGGCAAGTGGTCACTGGCGAGGCGCTTGCGACGCACATAGTCTCGTTTGTGCTGATAGGGCTCTGGGTCGCCTACGTCTACAAGTCCGTCAGGGTGCGGAACACCTTCACCAGGGTTGGGGCATCCACCCAGGTTGCTGGCGCGTCGTAGAAGAAGGCACAACTTGGAATGTTGGAACTGCGCGCGGCGATCCGCGGGCAGAACCGAATTCTTGTGGCGGCGATTGGGGTGTGACCTCGTGCACCACTATGTCGCCATCGAACCTGGAACGGCCAGATCCTGAGCCGACCGACCTCGACCATCATCCGTGACGGCTGCGACCTTTTGGAAGGTCTTTATTTCGGCCTCATTTATACGTGCTGCCCGCGCTCTCGCCTGGAGATCAACCAGGCGCGCCACGAGCGCTTGCGACGTCTCGACTTCAGGGTTCATCATTTTCATTTGTCCGATTGAGTGGCGATTTGACGAGCGCAACCCGCCGGCATCCCTGCCGGCGGGCCTGGCCGGTTCGAAGTTTCAGTCGTAGACTTTCACAATCTTGCGTGTGCTCGGGTCCACCAAAACCGTTCGGTTGTCGACCACCGTATAGCGGTATTTGACGTTGGGAACCTCGTGGAGTTCGACCGTGTCTGGCAGAGCCGTGCCGACATTCAACTCCACCCCCGGAAGCTTCACAGAAGCCAAGGGTTGCTTCTTCACGTATTCGCGCACGACGGTGTCCTGTTCCGGTGTGATAACCACATCCTGTGCCGCAACCGCGCCGACGCTGGCCAACAGCAAGAGCGCCGCAGCGGCGCTGCTTAGGTGCATCCTCATTTGTTTTTCTCCTCTTGTAACCTGGCGGCAGCACGATCGGCTGGGCGCCAGCCACCCGAACACGTCGCCAGGCCAAACGTTCCTCATACGGGCCTCTGTCTGAATCCGCGCAGGACCAAAGTCTGGTTGGAAAACGCAATGGTCTTACCCGTTGGGAGTAGGCGGAACGGCTTAGGCCTAAAGGTTGTTGTCTCTCCAATTCGGAGAGAAACAGTGGAAAAAAGTGTCGGCCAGGCGCGATGGTTGCTCGCACCGATTTTCGCAACAGCCATCACCTTCCTGGTGATGGGGGTCGTTCTTGGCTGACATGGCGTGGATCGGCGCAGCTACGTCCCTTCCTGCGCTGATAGGACCCGTGAGCTGCTTCGGCGGCGGGCGGGTCCTGTATTTCACCGTGCGCCCATGCATGCTCATTCGGCAGGCGTGGGCGCATTTCTAGCACATGTACCTTGGGAGGTTTATTATGGATCGGCGATCCTTCTTGACTGCAATGTTTGGCGTTGCCGGGGCAGCGGCCCTTGCAAGCGCTGTCCGCCCAACTGACGCAATGGCGGGTGTTCCAGGGGCCGGACACGGCATCCTCGATGAACTTGAGACGCCACAAACAGAGACCTTTGAAGAAGACGCACAGGCAGAAGTGCAGCAAGTCTATCATCGGGACTGGCACTACCGTCCCCACCGCCGCCGGCGGGGCTGGAGACGGGTTTGCCGCAGTTATTGGCGGCATGGTCGCCGTCGCATCCGGTGCAACCGCCGACGTGGTCCTTCGGTCGTCCTTCGATTTTAACTGATTTCCCGCCTCGGCCCGTTCCGGCTCACGCGCCGAGAACGGGCCGGTTTAGATTCTTTTCGGTGAACGATCACAATGACATTGGTCCAGAGATCGAATGAGAGTGGCAGCGCGAACCAACCGGGAAATGGCAACGATGATCGTGCGCCCGGGTTTGTGGCCTCCGTCGCTTTGCCGGACAAAGAAAACATTGCCGACCTTGTCAGGCGAACAGAGCGCATGGCCATCTTGGTGGTTCTTGGACTGAGCGGCTGGTTGATGCTCGTCCCCGCTATTTATCTTGTGCTGACGCACGGGATATGAAGCTTGCGGGACATCCGTGCGCGCCCAGGGTTGGATTGCAATCGCATCGGATCGCGGCTTCCGCAGCCGTTTCGTGTCACCGGCAATGTGGGCGGGACGGGCTGTATTGCTGGCGCGAGGCGCAGGTGCTTGGATCACCGCGGCCTACGTCCGGCATGCTTGGAGCGCTATAATCCAACTAGCCGAACGTAATCGGCTTCTGGCTTGCCGTAGGTGCCGTTTGCGCAGGCCGCAAGTCCGCTGCGGTCCCTGATGTGCACTTCGCCACGTCGAGAATAGATGAAACCACGTCCTTCCAGAACTTGCAGCCCAACGGTAACGCCTGGGCGTCTTGCTCCAAGCATGACGGCGAGAAACTCATGGGTGATCGCAAGGCGCTCGCCGTGGACCCGATCGTCACACATTAGAAGCCAGCGCGCCAACCGCTCTTCAAGGTTTGATTTTGCGTTGATCAGGGCCGTATAGCTGGTCTGGATGTGGAAGTAGTGGACATAGCGCAACAGGAAAAGGCGCAACGTTGGGCTGTTCGCAAGAGCCTCCTTGAAGGGCTCGGTTCCCATCCTGAAAGCGCTGCCGGCCGACTGAACGTAGCATTGATGCGCTGCATAGTCAGCGCCCATCACGAGCGCGGCACCGGTCATTCCCTCAAAGCCGACAAGGCCCACCTCGGCTTCCTTACCTGAAGCCGTCGCGACCACAGAAGCGATGCCGTCCTCCAGGAAGTACACCGTCTCGATCTCCGAATCGGCTTTCTCTAAGGTCATTTTCGGCTCGAGGTCACACAGTTCAAGGTGTGGCTGCAAAAGCCCCAGGTCACCAGGGTCAAGCCTGCGCAACAATTGGTTTCTGTAGGAATCGTTCTCTGGATTGGTCATAGCTCAATCCCGCTTGGGGCAAGAGCTTTCCAATCTCCCTGCCGTCTGCGCCCGTAGACACGTGCAGACGATTTAAAAAATATACGCCCTCTGGCGCGCGATTGACAGTGAAATGCAACCTGATGCACGGCGTCCCCTCAGCCGCCGAATTACAAAACAGGGGTGTACAAAGTTACAGGGTTGGAATCGTACAGAACTCTGCTTCGTACGAATCCGACAATTTGTGATCGCAGCCAACGAGCCGGCATGATGTACATGGTTATCAATGTCGAGGCAGAGCGACGAGAGGGCGACCGACCGACTGGCAAGGCGACGGTTGTGCCCCATAACGGGTCAAAAGTTTGGCATCTAAATTGCTTTCACAGGTATGGGGTGGGCGAGAGCCCGTCGCTTCGCAAATGGAGCGGCGGGTCTACCCTACCAGTGACTGTCGAATGGCCACGGCAGCAGAATGTACCGCCTTTCAGCAGAAACTAACGGAACATCCGTACTCGCCCGAAGTTGGATTGCAGGAAGCGTCGCATGCGGGCTTCCGCAGCCCGTTTCGTGTCACCGGCAATGTGGGCGGGACGGGCTGCTTTGCGTTGGTACGCAATTTATACCGCTGACTACTTGTGGGTAATCCAGTCCAACAAGCCAACGTTAACCTGCTCGCACCCGACATATTCGCGGACCAAGCTTTCAGCCAGGTGGCGCCATTCACACTCGGGAACGCCTGTTTCCCTGACCAGGTTTCGAAACGCCGAGCGGAGAATGTCGGCATCGAAGGCCGAGACGGCAACAGGACCTGGCTCCGGATCTCCCTCCCGGGCCATGTCATCGCGATGACGTTGGCGAAGGCGCTTGAGCAGTTCGCGCGAGGCCTCGATTGCGCGTCGGGAGTGGTCCATATCACGGCGAAATGAGGCAGTGCCGGCCAGGGAATGGTGCCGCAACCGAAAGCTGGTTTCTATAACCGCGCGTGCGACTTCTATATGCGTTTCTGCCATCGCGGCCTCCCTTCCTGCGAAAGGATTTATTTACTCTCTTGTCACGCGTGACCCAAGAAGGATTCAACGTACGGTTTGGTACGAAGGGATGGCGCGCAGATGGGCATGGTCCGGAACGAACGAAGGGCCTGAACGGCAAACTATTTGCGATCCAGGCCCCTAGCCGTCGGGTTCGCGGCGACATTGCGCCCGCGGAATGCCATTCACAAGCTGGACCTTGGTCTTGCCATTCCCGCGGGGGGCGTCAAAGTCGGAGACGCGCTGAACAGTTAGAACTTCATCGCGATGCCGACGCGGAAATCGTGCGTCTGAAGCGTGTGTTCCAGCGTGCATCCGCCGCCACAATATTCAAGCGACTTCTTGCCGAAGAAGGAGAAGTCGTATTCGCCGCGCAAGAACACGTTGTGTGTGAGCGCGACGTCGATGCCTGCTCCAACAACACCACCGACCAAGGTGGCATCCCGCTCAGCGTTTCCACCCGGGTAGAATGTCTTCAGCTTTGCAGCGGTTACACCAGCCGTGACGAACGGCATGTAGGCTCCCATGTCCATGCCAACGCGACCCTTTACGGATCCGAACAAACCTGTGGAGGCGTCAAGGACGCCTGGGCCTGGAATATCGTCGAAGGTGTTCTTCTTGAAGCGGTAGCCAAGCTCGCCTTCGACGCCATAGACAATCTTGCCGGATTGGAGGTTATAGCCTGCAAAGCCGCCGACCGTTGCCGAGCCGACATTATGCGTTGCGCCAGCCTGGGCGCCCGGTCCATAGATCTTGTAGTGTTCCAACGTTCCGGCACCGAACACGCCGGCGTATGGCCCTTGCCAGGTCCATTCAGGGGTATCGACAGGAGCGATCGTCATATCGGCAGCCATGGCCGGAGCCGCGGAAAGCGCAACGAATGAAGCGAGCAAAAAAGCTTTCATGAAATCCCCATCAAAATCGCCAATCGCTTTATATCGATGAGCCTGCAACTTTGTATATAGCTAGGAAGTCACACCCGTAGGCTAAGTTGCTGCGCCTGAATTCGGCGAAATAGGTATCGGGATGGCCGGTGCAAGCAGGCATCCCTCGAAGAGCTCAATACTTCCGCGTCAGGCTTCGATGCGGGCATTATCGAGAAATTCAAGTGCGGAGCGTGGAAGGGGTGCCGTTCTGATCTTCAATGAAGCCGCTGCCGCACGGATCAGGCTTGCAGCTGTGTTCGTGAAGAATGCCGATGGGTATACCGGACGGCTCAATCCGCAGCAATCAGGAAGGATGCCGTCGACGCCATAGTTAGGCGGCGGCGCGCAGGGCGGTGACTCGCCCAATGTCCGGGTCCCTTCGCAGCCATCTATCGGTAAAGTCCCGGGTATTTGGCCTTCTCAGCCTGGCAATTTCCCGCTCTCTGGACCGCCATGGCGTAAGCTCTTTCATAGGTGTGAATGGCCTTCCGGAACTTAGGAGGATTAGGCGTCAGGTGTTTTTCTATCCCCTCGTACAAAAGCACAGGGACAGCAATGATAGCTTTTCCATTCTCTGTAGGCCTCAGCCGGCACCTTTGCATAACGCCGTTGAGGTTACCTGCCATTTTAGCGGCCAAATTTAACTTGGCATCGGGCATCCCGACCAGGAAGTGGATATTGTCCTGTCCTGCCGAAGCCGCCGAAGACGCGAAGCAAATTGCGGCGGCGAGTGCGACCAAAATGCGGATCAAAGTGACGTCCCCCCAATATTCCCAAATCTGAGCCAGGCTGAATATTTGGCAACCTAGCACCAAGCACACTATCCACAAATATGACACCTTCAAAACGCTCTCGCTCGATGCGCCAATGGGAGGGACTGACCTTAGGCGAATCGATTTGCTGGTGGCGCCGGAACCTTACGAGCCGGAGGAGGACGAAGAGGATGATCCGGATACGGTGATGCTCTGGGCGGATACTCGCGTTGGCAAATGAAAAATTCCAGGTGGATAAGCGGTGGATCGAACCCGAACCTTGTTTTCTAAGCTTTTGAAAATGTTATGGTTTTTGCATTGTGCTGGTGCCCCCGGACGGAATCGAACCGCCGACCTTCGGTTTACAAAACCGCTGCTCTACCAGCTGAGCTACAAGGGCACGGCGCTCCGGTTAGCATATTTGTTGAGCCAGTAAAGACAAAACTCCGTTTTTTCCCGGCATGCCGCATGGGCCATCGGCGAGGGCATCCTGAAAACCGCCGGATTGCTTCCTACATCTAGGGAAGGGTGCAATCGCTTCGAGCAGGGGTGTCGCATGATCAGATTTGTCATCATTCTCCCGATCATCTTCGTGGCCTGGATGCTGCTGGTGAAGATCATCAGCGACGTGAAGAAGGCCAATGTCGACTGGACCGGCGTCACCACCATCATCGGTTTCATCGCGCTGGCGTTCTGGCTGCGCCATGTCACGGGGATGGGGTGAGGGAATAGGAATAGGGGAATAGGGGAATAG
>NZ_RZTG01000020.1:0-69051 GCF_003997175.1 Mesorhizobium sp. Primo-A | reverse complement strand
TCCCACCACCACTGGTGCCCGGTCACCCTGATTGTCAGCGCAGCCTCCGAGCCGATCGCAGCCAGCGTCCTGTTGGCGAAAAAGCTTAGCAGCGTCAGTCCGATCAAGATGATGGTGGTCACTCCGACGGCGGACACGACCACGCGCATCTTGCCGCGTTCGGCCGCTTCGTCGAGTAGGAGGGGTTCATCGCCGGAACGCGATCGCATGACCAGCGGTGCTGCGAGAGCGATCATCACCAGCGCCCAAACAACCGCGCAAAGCGCGGTAAAGAACCAGATGAGCCAGGCCAGCTCGCCGGCTGCGGGGCCCTTCGGGTCAAGCGCCGACTGCCAGCCTGCGCATCCCTGCAGAAACAGGACACAGAAGGCGAAGGCCATCGAGGCCGGGCGCTTCACGGTGATTTGCCCAGTGTCGCGGCATCCGGCAGGCGGTTTTCCGAGGGATGCACCATCATGTCGTCATTGCGTTGCGGCGCGGCGGAAGACGGCGCGTTGCCGCCCAGTGCGCGCACGAAGGCCGCCAGCTCCCATATCTGGTCGTCGGGTATCTTCTGGCCGAAGCTTGGCATCCCGTTGGGCCTGCCGTCGCGGATCGTGGCGTGGATGCTTTCCATCGAGCTGCCATAGATCCACTTCTCGTCCATGAGCGCCGGACCCATGCCGCCACCGCCATTGGCATGGCAGCCCGAGCAGTTGAACCAGCCGAACAGGCGTTTGCCCTCGCTCATGTGGAAGGCGTTGGCCTCGAAGCTCGCCGCCTTGTTGTCGGTGGGGGAGGGTCGCTGTCCGCCCGGCTCCAACGTGGTCACAGGCGTCGGCTGCTCACCTGAGCCGAGCGCCGATTGCGGTCGCGTGTCGCGCTCCTCGCGCTGGCAGGCGACCAGGGCCAGTGTCAAGGGCAGCAACATCGCCAGAGCGCGCCTCATCGGGCCGGTCTCCCGGCCATGTCCAGACGCGGTACGCCGTATCGCGCCAGAACCGCGTCGATCTCGGCCTTGTGTCGGGCAAGCGCGCTATTCACATCGCCACGCAGCGCATCGTCCTCGCGTCGAACACCCATTGAGATGTCGTACATCAGCGGCAGTTGCGGTCCATCGATGCGAGGCGTGACCGGCGTGATCCGGAGCGGCACCTTTTGCCTCTGCGCGAAATAGCCGGCGAGCGGACCCCAGACCACGGCAAGGTCGATCTCGCCGTTCGCGACAGCTTCGACGATGCGCGCCGGCGGGTTGGGAGCAGAGTAGTCGCCATAGACGGGGTAGCCGATGAGGTGCCCGACAATGCCGCGGCGGCCAAGCGCCTGGACAGGCGGCGAGTTGGCGCCATCGTCGCCGATGAGCTGAACACCGATGCGCAATTCTTGCAACCGCGGGTCGTTGAAGGACGTCACGTCCGGGCCGTCCTGGCGGGTCACGAAGACATAGGACGAACGGTAGTAGGGCGTGGTGGTGCGCAGCATTTCGAGATTGGCAGGCGTGCCGGGCACGAGATCGCAAAGGCCTGCCTTCAGCGTGTTGCGGATGAAGCCACGGCGCTGCGCCCACCAGGTATACGTCAGCTTGGCGCCAAGATCAGTGGCGACAATTTCCGCGATCCTGTTCTCGAACCCTTGACCGGCCGCGTTGGAAAACGGCATGTTGTTCGGGTCGGCGCACACTCTCAATTCACGTGCGTTGGCAACAGCCGGAAAGAGCAACAAGGCGAGCCCGGCCATGCCGATCGCCACCCGTTGGAACGCCTTTCGCGCCGGACGTACGGTCAAGTTCAATCCATCAAGGCAGCCGGAACACATAAAGCGTGCCTCCCGCCGTGGTAGCGTTCTTCAGATCCTTCATCGCGTTGACGAAGCCCAGTGCCGCGGTGGCATCGCGTGGGTCTAAGTCGCCCGAAACGATGGCGCCGGCCCAGCCACCGACGCCTGCCAGAATTGCGACATACTGGTGCCCATCGGGGCCGCGATAGGTTATTGGCTGGCCGATGATGCCGGACGACGTCTTGAACTGCCAAAGCAGATCGCCAGTCCTGGCGCTGACCGCCTTGAACCAGCCTTCCATGGTCCCGTAAAAGACGACATCGCCGGCAGTGACGACGGTGCCGCTCCATACCGGAAAGTTCTCCTTCAGGACCCAGGCCGGCTTGGCGGCGGAAACATCCCAGGCGGTAAAAGCACCACGATTGCCGCCCGGCCCGGGGATCATGCGTACGTTCATGCCGACATAGGGCGTGCCTGCGATGTAGTTTACCTCGACGCCTTCTTCATCCATGCAGAGATTGTTGTGGGGGATATAGAGCAGGCCGGTCCTCGGCGAAAACGCCGATGGCTGCCAGTCCTTGAGGCCGGATGCCGTCGGACAAATGTCTCGGACCACCTTGCCGGTGCCGGTTCTCTTGTCAGGGTTTGCAATCAGGCGGCCGGTCTTCAGATCGACGCCTTTGCTGGAATTGACCGGGCCATAGGCTGTGGCCGATAGCACCTCTCCAGTGGTCCGATCGAGGATATAGAGGTAGCCGTTGCGTTCCGGTCGGACAAGGACCTTGCGCGGCTTGCCTTGCCAGGTCATGTCCAGAAGGATCTGCTCGTTGATGCCGTCATAGTCATGGAGGTCATGCGGGCTCCACTGATAGAACCACTTCGCCGCTCCGGTATCGGCGTCACGCGCGAAAATACCGGACGTCCATTTGTTGTCGCCTGGCCGCAAATCCGGATTCCACGGTCCTGGATTGCCCGTGCCGTGGAAGATCAGGTTCAACTCCGGATCGTAGGAGATCCAGCCCCACATATTGCCGCCGCCGATCTTCCAGGCTTCCGGTGGCCATGTCGTCACGCCAAGGTCTGTGCCCCTGTCCATGTCGTAGTGGGGCTTGAAGTCCGGGCCGATCAGCACATCCTTGTCGGGTCCAGTGCCATAAGCCGTCCAGACAACATGCCCGTCTCCGGCATCCAGCGCCTTGACCCAGCCGCGGACGCCCATTTCGCCGCCGGAATTGCCGACCAGAACTTTGCCCTTCACCACCAGCGGCGCCATGGTGATGGTCTCGCCGATGTTGATGTTGCCGATATGAGTGTTCCAGATCGGCTTGCCCGTATTGGCATCGAGCGCGATCGTGTGGCCGTCCAGCGTGTTGAAGAAGATGCGTCCGTCGGCGAAGGCCGCTCCGCGGTTGACGACATCGCAGCAGGCCACTCCTTGTGCCGCCGGCTCGGGGTTGGGCTCGTACTTCCACTTCATCGGCGCGCCCGGCCTGGAAAGGTCGAGCGCGTAGACGATGTTGGGAAAGGGCGTGACGATGTACATGTTGTTGCCGACGACCAGCGGCGCTGCTTCCTGGCCCTTGTTTACGCCGGTCGAGAAGGTGAAGGCGACCTGCAGGTTCTTGACGTTGCCTTCGTTGATCTCGCTGAGTTCGCTGAAGCGGGTCGACGCGTAGTTCTTGGCCGGCATTGTCCATTGCCCGTCATCGGGTGGCGCCGCGGCGGCGGGCGGCGCGATAGCCGCCGCCGATGCGGGCTCCGAGGCACCGCTCAGAAACAGGCCGCATGCCAGCAGCATCACCGAGAGTATGCCCGTGCGAAAGGAATTCTCGGTCGCCAATGCGCGGGCGCCGTGTCCTGCGTCAACGCGCGCTGGTGCCGGGTGCAGCATGCCTTTCATTTGTGGATCGAGCCTCCCACGCCGGCGCCGAGCTCCGCCGCGATGTCAGCCTCGGTGCCGGCACAAAGCGGATGGCCCCAGCCCGAGGCGCTTTTGCCGCCGGGATCGACATCGTAGACGATGGCGTCCTTGCGATTGGGATTGACCCCGGCGGGAACCTTGTCGAGGCCAAGCGCCGCGCGAACACGCCAGGCGACATTGTGATCGGCGCATGAGGAATCTCCTGAGACCCCGAGGCCTCCGACGATGCTCTTGCCGTCATAGAGGGCAAGCCCGCCGCCAAACACGACGACGCCTCCGATTGGCTTGCCGACGAGAGGATCGCTGGCACTTCCAAACGTTTTGGGATCGCCCGCATAGGCTGCGGCCTGGTTGACCGGGTTGGTCTCCTGCAAGCCGAAAAGCGGCCCGCCCGGCTGCGTCCCCGCGTAGAGATTGGCCGTCGATAGGGCCATTTGCGCCAGGCTGAGCCCATTGGCTGTATTGGCCTTCTCCGCCGCGACGAGGCGACTGCCTGGCCATTGCGAATCGGCGGTGGGACCGCTGAAAGCGATCGCGCACACCGCGCCGTCGCGAGCAACGACAGCGGCCCATTCGTTGGTCTCAAAGCCTCCGTTGGCAGGTCCGCCGCTTGCTTTCACATTGGCCTTGAGTGCGGCGAGCAGCTTATCGTGGTCGGCCGGGCAGGGCGCCTGTGCCATGGCTGGGCCCTGTGGGAACAGGCCACTCGTCAACAACACCAGAGCAAAGGCTGATAGCAAACGCCGACAGCGATACATTGTCCTGCCCATTCGTTCGAGCATCAAAGAACCCCGGAGCATTCTGGCAGCCTGGAAAATGCGAAAATGAGTCCGTTGTCCAATGCCGTCGCTATTTAACTTGGGCGATGCAGCTATGTTCCTGCTTTTGCAAAAAATTGCGCAGCCGCGTGCGCCGATGCAAGGTTGCCGTCTGTCCGTGTCGCTGGCGCAATATCCGCGGCCGAGATCGTGTTACCATTGTGCCGGCACCTATGAACGCTGCGCCAGCATCGCCAAGGCACCTGCAGGCCTGTAGGCCTCTGGCAATGGGAGAAAACCTGCATGTCTTGAGGACTCGGGCACGCCTTTGCTTGGTCGAGGCTCGCCTACATCCAACCAGACGCCTCCAACTGCGGCGGTGTCACGGGCTGGCTGCGGGTGGCAGCACTTTCACGCAAGGCCAGGATTCCCATCTGGAGTCACGGAATGCAGGAAATTCCTGTCAGCCTGGTTCACATTTGCGCCTTTGCCCGCAGCGTCAGCCGATGGAACATGATGCCGGTCGCCGCCGTTGGAAGAGCTTGGAGGCGGCCGCATGCACCTTGTCCAGATCCTGCTTCCTCGTTCCGACAACGCGGGTGAGCCCTTCGCCAAGGAAGACTTCGATCGTGTGAAGGACGAACTCGCCAATACGTTCAAAGGTGTCACCGCGTATTTTCGGACGCCCGCGGAAGGGGTATGGAGGGAGGGAAAAGAGTCCGACATGGACGAGATTGTCATCTTCGAGGTGATGACGGAAGAAGTCGATCTGCCCGATTGGCGAAGGCGCCGAGCGGAGTTGGAGCGCCGTTTCCGGCAGGACGAGATCATCATCCGCTACCTACCGATAGCATTGGTCTAAAGGTCCAGGCGCCTCCGGGATTGGGTTTTGCCGCCCTCCTTCCCGAGCTGAACTGCATTCGAAATCTGGAATGGCCTATTAGAGGTTTAATTACGATCCTTTGGACCTGCGTAATTCATTCAGTGGGTCTTCTGTAGGGCATAATATTGCGCATCGGTCGAATTAGAGAGGAAGGAAATATAACATACGTTCCATCAACCATTTAGACCGTTTGTCGATGTTTGTACTGATGACACTGTTATTTTACTGGTTGCAAGCCTTGCGAGTCGACCTGACGGGGTCAGTCTGGACAGGACCGAACCGCCTGCTTCAAAGGGTTGACCGGAAATGGGCGCATTGTTGGCTGTCCAGTGACTACGCTCCTACGGCGTCGGTCATTTTTCTTTTGCTGCCGCCGATCGGTTCTGGCCGGTCGGCGCCGTTGTCTTCGCGTCTTTCGAATGCGCTGCTATTGCAGGACCCGCGCCAGTCGACTTGCGCATATCGCCGTTGCCAGCGGGGCCGGGCTTCTTGCCGAGTAGTCTTGAAACGAGCGTACCTAGATATCCCATTGATACCTCCCGTGAGATTCGCGTAGCGATGGGCCAGTCTTCGCCTGGTGGGGCTACTACACGTTTTCGGCAGCCATGTTGACAGCCGGTTCAGCGAGTTGTGTCAGCGCCTCGTCGGTCGCCTTTTCCTCTCCAAGGGTTAAATTGAGGAGCGAAACAGCTTCATCCAGCCCCAGTTCGGAGGCCCAGGTCTTCAGTGTGCCATAGCGTGAGATTTCGTAGTGCTCCACAGCCTGGGCCGCAGCCAGCAGGCCAGCGTCCAGGGCAGGTGTGCCCTTATATTCCTCCATGATCTCGGCACCTTCATCGGTGATGCCCACAATAGCCGCACACGTCTTTCCCTGCGGCTTCTTGCCGATCACTTCGAAAACCTGTTCGAGCCGGGCAACGTGTTCTTTCGTTTCCTCGCGGTGCTTTTCGAACGCCGCCTTCAAATCTGGGCTTTGAGCGGCCTTTGCCATTTTCGGCAGCGTCGCAACGATCTTCTTTTCGGCGAAATAGATGTCCTTCAACGTGTCGTGGAAAAGTTCGTTCAGGCCCTTCGGTGATGCCTTCTTAGTGGGTGCCATCCTGTGTTCTCCCGTTCGCGCTCAAAAGCGAGGCGGAATAGCAACTCGATGCGGGGCAACTGGTTCCGGAGGGTGTTCTCTGATTGCAGTGAAATTGAACGCGACCAATTTATTGCGGAGCCTTGACGCTCAAGATCTGTCTCCCAGCACCCGCCGCCCGACGCTCAGGTAGTCCTAGCTGCAACGGTGGAAGCATCGGCACGGGTGATCGACAAGCTTCCGTGAGTCCATAATCGTCATAGATCAGACGCTTCCGACTACTCACGACGGTAGCTTGCGAAGGGTCTTCCGCATTTGCACATGTTAACCGGCCATCATTCAATGTCTCATGTGCCGCAGAATGTCTGTAGGACGCGTTCATCCGGGCGTGGCGGGTCAGCATAGCGTTCCATGTCCGGCTGCTCATCGAAGGGCCGGCTGATGACCCTCAAAATCTCCTCGAAAGGTGTGAAGTCCCCGCCCAGCGCCGCCTGGATAGCCTCGATGCGATGGTTGCGAGGGATGAATTTGGGATTGACGGCATGCATGACCGCCCGGCGCGCGGCCGTGTCGGCAGCATCGCTTGCGATGCGCTCGCGCCAGCGCGCCGACCAAACATCGAATGCGCCTGGATCCTCAAACAACTGCCGCGCCCCGCCCTGATCGTCCGGGGCGGCGAGGTCGTCGCCCAGACGCCGGAAGGCGAGCGTAAAGTCGGCTTCGCCGCGAGCTAATACATCCAGAAAATCAGCCGCGAGCTGCAAGTCGCCTTCCGCCTCGGTCAGCAATCCGAGTTTTCTGCGGAAGCCGCGCTGCAACACAGTCTCATATGAGGACTGGAAAGACCCAAGCACCTCTTCGGCTTCAGAGACGGCTTCACTCTCGTCCGTGCTCATGAGCGGCAGCAGAGTCTCGGCAAAGCGTGCAAGATTCCATGTCGCCACATGAGGCTGGTTGGCATAGGCATAGCGGCCGACACGGTCGATCGAACTGAACACCGCGCTCGGGTCATAGGCGTCCATGAAGGCGCATGGGCCATAGTCGATCGTCTCGCCCGAGATCGTCATGTTGTCGGTGTTCATGACGCCATGGATGAAGCCGACCAGCATCCAGCGCGCCACCAGATCGGCCTGTGCAGCGACAACGGCCTCAAGCAAAGCGCGGTACGGCCGCGCTTGCCCGACCAGCTGCGGGAAATGGCGTTCAATGGCATAGTCGGCGAGGATCTTGAGGCCTCCGGTATCGTGGCGCGCAGCGAAATATTGGAAGGTGCCTATCCGGATATGGCTGGCCGCCACTCTTGTAAGGACAGCGCCGGGCAGCCGGACCTCGCGATATACCGGGTCCCCGGTGAGCACAGCCGCCAAGGCTCGAGTCGTCGGAATGCCCAGCGGCCATTGCTTCGCTGACGACATACTCGCGCAGAACCGGGCCGACGGCTGCGCGGCCGTCGCCATTGCGCGAGAACCGCGTCGGTCCCGATCCCTTCAACTGGATGTCACGGCGAATGTCGTTAACGTCCACCACCTCGCCAAGCAGCAGAGCGCGCCCGTCGCCGAGCTGAGGCACGAAGTTTCCGAACTGGTGACCTGCATAGGCCAGGGCGATTGCCTGCAAGCCTTCCGGAAATCTATGGCCAGAGAGCATATCCAATCCATCCGGGCTGGTAAGCTGGTCGGCATCGAGCCCGAGTTCCTCCGCAAGTGGCCGGTTGAATCGGATCAGCCGGGGTTCGGACACCGGCTTCGGATCCGTGTGCGCGAAGAAGCGCTCGGGCAATTGCGCATAGCTGTTGTTGAGGGCGAGAAGCCGCATCTGAATGCCCTGGGTTTATTCGGCGGTCGCAGGTGCCGTCATGAAATCTGGCTCTGACGGAAGGACCCAACAGCTCCCGTCTCGAGGAGACTGTCTTCACTTGTCATATAGGACACAATCTCGCTGGTACCATTCGGATCGATCAGGCCGGCACCGGATAAGCTTTGAACTACCCGCCTACGTCGCGTTTCGGGGCTACCGTGCGACGAAAGGCGACAGGCAAGCTGACCCCTTCTGCTGTCTCGACCACAGAAGGCCTTGTGGATCCATTGTCCATGACGACGATCTTGTCGGGTCACCCTCATGGCCGTACTAGGCCGCAGGCGAAGGAAAAACTGTCGAGACTACGTTGCAGCTGGGGCGCCTCCCGAATGGCGCGGACGTCAGTTTTATGATGATGTCCCCGACGGTACGCTGGCCGCAACCCATACGCTCGCCGGGCGGATCCGTACGGGCATGTCATCAGGCGAGATCAAAGAAGATAAGGTCGCGTTCCCGCGTTTTTGATCCAAGCGATCGCGCGCCATTGGACACAATCACCCTAAGGGGGTCCTTCAAATGCCATCCTTGGCGTCATAGCCGCTACGTTCGAGGAGAGCATGGCGGGCCCGAACCGAAGCCTTCCCTGGTGGAAGGCCCTCCGGGCCCACCATTGGCTTTTGATGCCGTTGATTTAATTGGGTTTTTTGTACTTTTTTGTCCCACCCTCTTCCACCCCCTCCAAAAGTGGGACATTTTCGTTCTCGTTTCGATCGAATATCAGAAGCGTCCGGGCAGACTGCGCCACTATCCGGCGGCGTGCCTTGCGGATGTAATGATCGGGCTGCTGATACGTCGTCCAGCCGTAAATCGCCTTCAGCTGTTCATGTGTGGCTCCGTTTTCTGCCGCAACGGTGGCGCCTGCCTTGCGGACCCCGTGGGCGCTGCAGCCCGGGAGTCCCGCTTCGTCGCACCATTGGCGCATCTTGTTGCCAAGGCCGTTTTCCGAGAAAGGCCGACCATACTCGGTGACGAGGAATGTCAGGTTGCCGGCCGGGGCGAAGGAAAGCTCATCCTCGAGTTCTGGGAGCAGAGGCAGTTCGACGACAATCGCTTCCTTGCGCACCTTGCTCTTGTCGGTCTTGCCAGGCTTGATCCTGATCCACTTCTCCCAGGTCCCGGTATCCTTGTTGCGAACCTGGGTAATGTGTTGTCTGCCGAAGATTGCTGCATCGGACAGTCGCAAACCTGTGAACATGAAAATCGCCAGCGCCATACGAGCCATAGTGCCGCGCGCATGCCGTTTCTCATACTGGACGATCTCCGACACTTCCCAGGTGTGGAAACCTTCGCCATTGCCCGAAGTCAGGCGCTTTATTCCGTTTGCCGGATTGACCTCGACCATCTCGGCATCCTTGGCCCAAGCGAACATTGCGCTAATGGCTTTTGTAATATTGTTGGCTGCCCCCGGAGCGTCTGACCGGGTATCACGGAGCTCCTTGACGTGAGCCCGCTTCATGGCCGCGAATGGTAATGAACCCTTCGTCGAGAAGTCCGGATTGACTGGCCCGCTCAGCGGGTGAGGCAGGTTGCAAACGCCCTCGAGTATTGTTCGTCGTCGAAGCATCGTGCCTTCGCCGACCTCTGCCCCACCGCGCCGGAAATACTCCTGGCAAAGCCACATCAGGCTGCCGCGAGGGGCCACTGGCCTGGCTACAGGCCTGACCACATTCTGAGCCGAAGCATAGGGAACGCCATCTCGCGCGCAGCGCACTTCTTCGTGGAACTCGGCTGAACCCGGCTTTTCTCGCAGACGGATCTTTTTTCTACCCGGTGCGCGGAAGTACAGCCGGATATTGCCGTGCCGATCCCTGTCTTCGACAACGCCTTTCAGATTGAATTTCACCATGGTGCTCGCCACGTCCATCATCTGCGATCCCAAGGATTATCGCTGGAGGACACGCCGTCAAGTTTGCTGTTGCGGTGTGGTAGCCGCCCGAATGCCTCTGCCAGTTCCTCCACATCCCAGACATAGCGCTCTTTGCTGGGCATCCGCGGTTGTGGCATACGGCCATCCGCGACCATCTGGTCGAACGTCGTTGGACTGACGCCGATAGCTACCGCTGCCTGTTCTCGATTAATGCCGAACAGCAGGAGCCCGCCAAGTGCGCGTTTCATTGCTTTTCTCGCTGCACATCGCCTCGCGGGCTGAGTTCCGCGACAGTGGAGCATTCACCTAAGAAGCAATCACGCTACCCTTTCCTTGCAATGCCTGGAATGGATCTGTCCGGCCAATGCGGCAAACGGCGGTAACGGCGTGAAAATAGGATAGCAGACCGCGGCTGCGGGGGTTCGAGTGCTATCGTCGGCATGCTGCTTGACAGCAAGTTGAAGCCATTGTTCGTGGCAAGGATGGATGGGGAAGATACCTAAATGTAATCAATTAGTTACGACATTCGTCGTGGAAAAATCTCACACGAAAGTCCTGCTTCCTTTCTTTTTTCGAACTTTTTTGGTCGTGTCCTAGGCCGAACTACGTGCGTTTACGGTCGAAACTCGAATATCGGATTCGGCTTTAGGAAAAATTTGACGAGACATCGCATCTTGGAACCAACGTTGTCGGCGTCGCCCCAGAAGGCCCACGAAAGGAATCCGACGGGGTGGAATTAACGGTCATATGAAGGTCTGTTCGATTTGGCTGGTGGGCGTTATCCGCACAATAGAATTCCGCGCATGATTTCCGCACATAAACCATTCTCGGATCGCCATCCGGGCGGCACTTTACGGCGATGTACGGAAATCGGTCGTTTAGCGTACACTAGCGACGTCGCGTACTGGCTCGGAGCGAACTTCTGCCCTTGAACCTTCATACGGCTGCTGTGCGCGGCCATTCATATCGGAGCTGTCGCATGGCAGGGTCGGGGCAGTAAGCGGTCAGTCGGCTGTCCAGACATCCCTTGGTTAGGTCCAATACCCCTAACTCTTGCCTTGGAACTCATCCCAAGCCGTTCGAATTTTGGCAAGTGCATCCACAGCGTCGTCACCATGAGGCGGCCTAAAGCCTTCGCGCTTTGCCTGATCTGCGACCGCTCGAAGACGCCGCCAATCCCCCTTCGTCTTGAGTGTCTGCAAGATCGGCAATACCCGAGAGAAGGCAGTGCCCCAACGAACAAGCATGTCCAGTGGTAACCGGGCCTCGATATGGCTCTCCGAGCGGAGGTACTTAGCTCGGCGATTTACCGTAGGGTCTCCGTTGCCCTCACGTTGGCGGCGAATGTGCCACGCCAACATGTCTGCCGCTTGCAGCGGTAAGTCCCGCATATCGTCGCCGTAGCCGATAGGCATTTTGATCAGGCCACGAGATACCGAGTCTAAATTTTCCACCATATAATCGAAAAACAGGGCGACGTCCGTGTTTACCCCGCTCTGCTCATCAAAGATGAACCTGACCGGTGTGATGGTGCCCATGCCAGCCAAATGACGTGCGACGACCGAAACCGCTCCAAAGGTAAGGCTGAAATAGGCCGTGGAAAGGCCCCGAGGCGACGCCGGGGACACGTGACTTTCGTAGTCTGCCCGACTGACTGAAATATCAAAAGTCCAAGGGGGCCGAATGCGATCGATGACCTCTGCCAACCCCTCCAGTTTTTGGTCGCGAGCTTCTCGGGTCCAACCCGCGAACTGACCGCGTAGACTGTTCGCCTCCGCCATCTTGAGGTACCCAATCGTCGGATACTTTGCCAGCGCCAGACTCCACGCTACGCTGAATTGCTCCCAAGCGTCGTCGCGATTAACCAGTCCCGCGAATACGAGATCGCGTTCACCGATATCGCTGCCGGAGTCATCGAAGTACGCCGAAAGGTCCATCACTCACCTATTTGCCGGCTTCCTTTAGTCGCGACCGACGTAGAACAGAAGCTTTCAGCTGATATCGGTAATGACGGCAAGATGGTTGTCTTTAGCACGGGATGTCGCCTCCTAGATCGTCGCCGCGGTCAGCGCGTTTTCAAACTCAAATTCCGCATTCCGGTCATGTCCTGACCGTTTGATCTTTCGTGAGGGAGACCTCCGGTCTAGTTCGGGTCAGTTTAGGTGTATTTGACTTCCTCGTGTTTCAGCCGGGATCAAACTGTCACGCAATTTAAGTCGTATTGCATGCGATGCCTGAATATCTCTGCTAGCATTAGCAGAGCCGCGCTAGGACAAAGTAGGTGAGTAACGAATCCTGTTTATTATTTCTATCGGTACTAGACTCTGTCGCGAGTCGGCGTAGGGATGTATCCGAGTCTCTGCCGCTCTATTTGGAGTTGGAATATGCCGACGGCCCCGCCCGATCTCAAAGGCCTTTCCAAGTACCCCACCATGACCGGCTGGTTTAGTCCAGTGCTGCTTCTGCGCCTGATGTGGCGGGTCATTCTTTCAGACCTCTTCGGGCAATATGCGGATCGACGGCTTATCGTCGCGGCGCTTGATACAGTTCCTCCTGAAGAGCTGGTCGCCCGCGCCCAGCAGTTCCTGCCTGGTAAGGACAACGAGCAGCTGTGGACCTTGGAGCCGGACGGTGAGGGCGCCATCTGGATCGATTTTGTAGCTGATCTGGGGGACGGGTTCGACGCTACCTATGCGATTGCATCGCTTCTCGCGCAGGAGAAGCTTTCAATCGATGGCCATGACTTGAAACGCGGACAGATGCTTTTCATGGGAGGAGACGAAGTCTACCCGCGCGCGACCTCGGAAACATATCGAAAGCAGTTGCGCGATCCTTACGAATGGGCATTCCCGGATCCCAACCTGCGCCTTGTAAAAGGTCCTCCCGTTTACGCGTTGCCGGGTAATCATGACTGGTACGACGGCCTGGTCGTCTTCCTTTCGCTTTTCTGCCGGAAGGACCATTTGCATCTTGGAGGATGGCGCTCGCATCAGCGACGCAGCTACTTTGCCGTCCAGCTGACAGACAATTGGTGGATATGGGCGATCGATGCCCAATTGGACGACGATGTCGACCAACCCCAGAAAGAGTATTTTCTCGAAATCGCCAAGGCCATGCCGGACAATGCGAAGATCATTCTCTGCGGTCCGGAACCCGGCTGGCTTTACACAGGGCAGGCCGGAAACAAAGCCCTGAGTGTCATGAGCTATATCGGATGGATCGCCTTGAACCAGCGGCGAGGGCTGACTGTGTCACTCGTCTTGTCTGGCGATACTCATCATTACAGCAGATATGTTGCGGATGATGGCAATACCCAGTTCGTCACATCCGGTGGGGGAGGAGCCTTCCTTCATCCCACCCATCAGGTGGAAGCGTCAGTCGATCTCAATCGCCCAGACGACGGCTACAGCTGGCTGAATGGCCACATTAAGAAACTGACCTTGGCGACCGATGGACAGGGTGGGGAAGCGGTGTACCCGTCGAAAACCGAAAGCCTGTCCATGTTGGCCGGGAACTTCGCTTTCGCGGCTTATAATCCTCCGTTCGCTATGGTGCTGGGCGGACTCTATTGGCTGGTGGCTTTGGCGGGGCGGCTCCTGCCTGTCGACATCTATTACATTGCACCGGTTTTGTTTTTTGCGGGTTTCTGGGGATATACAAGTAAGCAAGAAGGTGGTGGCGCCAAGACCATGCTGGTGTCGGCTGCAAATGCTCTTTTGCATTGCCTGGGCGCAGCTGCGACCACTGACATCGTATCACGGTTCAACGCTCGCTTTGTTGACCTAGGGGCATGGCCCCGCTTGTCATTTTGCCTTTACGGGGCCGAGATGATCGTGGTTGGCGGTGTGATTGCCGGCACTCTGTTCGGGGTCTACCTCTACGGCACATCACGCTGGCTGAATATGAACCACAACGACGCGTTCAGTTCGATGCGGCGTGACACCCACCGGCATTTCCTGAGGCTGCGCATTCAAAACGACAAAGTTACGGTCTTCCCTGTGGGCCTCACCAACATTCCTTTGCGGAAGGACTGGCGTCTTAATGAAGCAAATCTCGGCACCCCGCCTCCAGCCTACGTGCCCGTACCTGCTCTGGCCCCGCATCTGATTGAACAGCCCTATTCTGTGTCTTAACGCCTGGACGTTGCACTCGGGCAAAATCTCGAAGGTTTCCTCACGTCACTGGACCCGTGGCACATCACGCGCGAAGCGGTCCAGGCGCTTTACCTCTTTGCCATCCCTTGGCTTCGGCGATCGCGGTCGGAAACACCTCATTGAAGCGATTTAACATAATGGATACTATTAGAATCTAAGTCTTTGATAAGACGAGATAAATATTAGTTCCATAATTAAGCTTCTGCCGTTTTTAGGGTAGAAGAGCGGACCCGCAAACGATTGGCGGTTCTATAATCAAGAACCGACTGGGGTTATTGCATGCCTTCCGAACTTGCTGCCTTGAGCCTCCAGCCGAATTGCGCGCGCTGATGAAGGAAACTGGTGGGTCTGGATCTGCAGTGTTGCGACTTTGATCGATGCCCTTATCTTGGCGTTCGAGTCGGAAGAGCGCTACATCGCAAGACCCACTATTGAGGGGGCGCTCTTCTGCTATCGGAGGCACGCGGCTTAGTGCAAAACTTTCCAATTTCGAGACAGAGGTTAGCCGATGCCGTCCGAAGGCGGGGGTTGCAGGTTCGAATCCTGTCGGGTGCGCTCGACGGGTCCGGGACAACGGAAGCCCACAAAGAGATTGCGACCGACCGGGTAGGCACCAGTGCGCGTCGTTTCCACATGTTCATTCCTTTTTGAGGATCTCGCCAAGATCGGCGAGGCGGTCGATCACGTGGTCCGGTCTGAATGGAAATCGCTCCATGTCAGCCCGCGTGCTCACCCCAGTAAGAACAAGGGCTGTCTTCAGACCCGATTCCAATCCGGCGACAACGTCCGTATCCATTCTGTCTCCGACCATGATCGTATCGGCTGCGCTAACTCCTAGGCGGTCGAGCGCGCTTCGCATCATGAACGGGTTCGGTTTGCCGACGAAATAGGGCTGACGGCCGGTAGCCTTTTCGATCAGGGCTGCGACCGCGCCGCAGGCCGGATGGAAGCCGCGCTCGGTCGGGCCGGTGGCATCCGGATTGGTGGCGAGAAACCACGCGCCCTTTGCCACAAGCTCGGCGCCGGCGGCGATCTGCTCATAGTGGTACGAAGTGGTGTCGCCGAGGACCACGAAATCCGGGGCAAACTGCGTGATCCGACAGCCTGCGTGCCGAAGGGCCTCGACCAGTCCGTTGTCGCCGATGACATACGCGGATGATCCGGGCTTTTGCAGCTCCACGAACCGCGCAGTGGCGAGCGCCGATGTGTAGATGTGCTCAGGCTGAACGAGGAAGCCAACCGCCCTCAAACGTTCGGCATGATCCTCCGGCGTGAAGCGGGAGTTATTGGTGAAGATCTGAAACGGCTTGCCGTTTGAGACCAGCCCGGCGACATAGTCGATCGAGCCTGCAATCGGCTGGCCGCCGCGGACTAAAACCCCGTCCATATCGAGCAGGTGCGCTACGATCATCAGACTTCGACCCCTGATGTTGTTGGATGGACGCATGGCATAAGTCGGTTCTGGGTCACGTGCGTTGTTCCCTTTTCCAGATGTTTGCGCGGGCAATGTACGCACCGAGAGCAGTGTGGGAACGGCATGGGATCGCTGGTGGGGCAATTAGGACATTGCGGCGTGCAAAAGGGTCCATCGCACGGCCCGAATGTCCCTTAACTGATCCTTCCCTGCTGACAGATCTTGCCGACCGGGCGATGGAGGATGCAGCCAAGGTCGGTATTTCGCGATCATGGTCGCAGCCGTCGCCAACAGTGCGGGCGGCATTCCGGGGTGCCACGCGGAACTGAATCGCGCGCCGATGCTTGAATCGGGTTCGAGTAGCTCTGGGTGGCGTGATGCAAGACAAGCGTTTCGATATGCCCGTTTCGGTCGCGTTAGGCCGGTCGGGCAACACTATCTACAAGGTTGAGCGCGTGGCGCAGGCGGCCGATGTGCTTCTCAATCGTTGGCCGGCGGTGACGGGGAAAAGCCATGTGGCCGCTCGAAGGGCCTGCCTGGCGGTCTTGGACGGGATCAAAGAAGCCAGCGTGGCAAGGGCGGCGTTCGTGAAGGCCGCGGCTGACGCAGACATCTTGCGCGAGGACGATTATGGCCGTGGCTAAGAAGGATCAGGAGCGCGTCGGATATGCCTGGCTCTATGGGGTGCAAGCGCGCAAGGACGGAAGGGAGCGGGTCGTGCCGGAGTTCTGGAGGGAATATGCCGACGCCTGGTTGCAGGGCTTCGATGGCCAGTCCATCCAGGGTGCCGGCAAGGCCGAGCCCGTCGGCGATCAGATGGAAGCGGAGGTCGATGAAGCTGGGGTCAGCAAACTGTAGCTAACAGGCTAGAGCGGCTTGCCGGCGCGTACCATAGCTCGTGCGATCGCGAGCTCGGCTTCCGTCTTGGCATTCTCTTTCTGGGTCATGTTGTCGGCGGCAATGAGCCGCTTCAGCGCCCGCAATGTCTCACCCCGCGTCCAGCCCACCTCCAACATGCAATCGAGGATCGCCTGAAAGCCGGGCTCCATGGCCTCCTGGCAGTCTAGCGCGCGGTCCGCGTAGTCATGGTCATCCTGGTGTCTGGGCGAATCGATCATTCTTCACTCCATGTCCGGCACTTCGCCGTTGGTGAACAGCACTGTCGGCGGCCCATAGTCGCCAAGCGCCGGGTCGGCGTCGCGACTCCATGCTATGACACCGACGTGGTTTGAAGCCAGCGCCTTTGCCGTGCGGATCGCGCGGTCTTCGCTTTGCTGGTCGGTCGGGCCGTATGCGGTGAACAGGTCGCCATCCTCGCCGCGGTCGAACGCGACGACAACGATCAGCTTCGGCTTTTTCTGATCTGGCACATCGTCGGACACTCAGTGCGTCCTGCCGGAGCGGAGATGCATCTCGATCTTGTTGATTGCCTTGGTGAGGACATCGACAGCCTGCAGATTGACGGCGAAATCGAAGTTACCTTGCACCGTTTCGAATATCAGAACGCCGACCTTGGTCTCGGCGTCGCTCATCATGCCCATTCCAATGCCGGTCGGCATATAGGGTGGTTTTTCTGACATGGTCTCTCTCCTCAGATGCGGTGTGGGCTTGTCGGCAGTTCGGCCATCCGGCCGTGCGAACTGAAGTGGCCAAGCGCGATCGACAGATGATGGCGGCCATGAACCCGCTCACCACTATTCGAAATGCATCGACTGGCCGCGCATCATCGCCAGGGTCAGTGCGATTGCAGGATTTGCAGGCGGCTTCTCCATAAGCAAGGAACCGTCGAAGTCGCGCCACGCCGCCATGCGCAATTCGTCATCATCATCATCCCCGGCTGCCGGGTTGAAGACGTGAGCGTCGCAAGGATCTCGCTCAACCTCGATCGTCCAGTCCTTGAGCGCCTTGCGGGCCATTTCTTCCACCTGGGCAAGGTCGCTGGTGAAGAAGGGGATACGGTCGCCATCTTCCGAAAGCGGCTCGACCCGATCCAGCGTCGGCCGCTCGGGCACCCAACCAAGAACGAAGGCAATATCGAAATCAATCTGGCGGTCCGGGCCAGCTGTGACCTCAAGCCGTTTGACGACGTCAGGATAGAGCTGTTTGCGCGCCGGCCACGTGTCCGGAAGCGCCTCGGCTTGCAATCTCGTTCGGGGAACGTCGATCAGTTCCATGACCTGATGGCGCGGAATTGTGTCCTCCGGCCAGCCCGCACAACATGCAATTGTCGCAGCTTCGTCGGCTTCTTCCCAGATTATGGCCGCTCGGTCCTCATCCTCGGTAGGTTTGTCGTCTTCCGGAAAGCCTTTGATATCCCACCCTTCCAACGCGAACAAACCTTCCGCGCCTTGCAAGGCCGTTATGCCGGCTCGCGCGAAAACTGCTTCGGCTGCCGCGACACCGCGTGCCAGTTCTTTGGACGTTGCACCTTCAATGTTCAAGCGAAGTTCCATGGTTCGCCTCCTGTGCCAATCGTGTTGACAGTGAACAAAATAAGAACATTGGAGTCAATAGGCTGTTGCCGACACAAGAATAAGATCTGTCTTTTCAACGCGATAGCCCACTGGACAATGATCGACGCATGATCCCGTTTCCAAGGCAACTGCTTCCATCGCCGATCAAGATGCGGACCGCCGCGGACGGGGACAGTCGGTCCCGCGTCCCGTCCTGCGGCCGGCGCTATGCTGACGCTCCTACGGCTGTCCTGTTAACCGCCCGCGGCGGGGGCGAATGTCCTCCGTCCTGCGCGCGACAATGTCCGCATTTGCGGACGCGCGCAGGACTGCGGTTTATGCGCCGTTTTTCCTTTGGCCGCCGGCAGTCGCCGGCGCGACGCCCAGCGGGCTATCGTGGCCTTCGACCGTATCGTGCTGTCGGTAAACGACTCTATCGGCGTCACCAGGCAGTGGTCGCTCCAAACCTTTCTTCCGCAGCGCCACCTCGCCGTGCCATTGACTCTTTATTAGGAAGAGAACAAATGAGGAACATACCATCGGCATTTCGCGTTCAGGGGACAGATGAGTGCATCGGCGCCAAACGCTGCCATTACCGATCTGCGAGAGCGCATTGCGCGTCTCGAAGGCGGCAATACGCGCGAACGAGCGGTGCTCCCCTTCGGCGTCACTGCCATCGACAGCCATCTGCCAGGGGGCGGTGTGGCTCTTGGCGCGCTCCATGAAGTTGCCGGCGGCGGCAACGGCGTCATCGATGGCGCCGCCGCATCGCTTTTTGCGGCGGGTATTGCGGCCAGAACGCAAGGCAAGGTGCTGTGGTGCGTGACGCGCCAGGATCTGTTTGCGCCGGCAATCGCCCAGGTCGGACTTCACCCCGACCGAGTGATCTATGTCGAAGCCGGTGACGACAAATCCTTGCTCGCCTGCTTCGAGGAAGGTTTGCGGCATGTGGGGCTTGGCGCTGTGGTTGCCGAAGTTGCCCGGCTGTCGATGACGGCCTCGCGACGTTTGCAGCTCGCATCGGAAGGCTCCGGCGCGATGGGCATCGCCATCCGCCGCTGGCGCCGCCAGACCGAAGCCGCCGATTTCGGGCAGCCGACGGCGTCTGTTACGCGCTGGCGGGTTTCTGTCTTGCCGTCGCGACCGCTTCCCGTGCCAGGCGTCGGCCGGGCACGATGGCAACTTGAATTGATCCGATCACGTGGAGGGGAAACGCTCGATATCGAAGTGGAGGCTTGTGATGCAAAGGGTCGTCTCGCTCTTCCTTCCAAGGTGGTCGACCGACCGGCTCAGAAGGAAATTGGGCGACGTCTCGCCGCCACCGGATAGACCCTTGGTGCTGGTCGGGCAGCAAGGCAACCGTCGCTTGGTGGTAGCAACAGATCGCGCGGCTGTGGAAGCGGGCCTGCGGGTGGGAATGCCGGCAACGAAGGCACAGGCGCTCGTTCAGGGGCTGGCGGTCATGGATGCCGAACCCGAGGCAGACGCTGAGGCATTGGAGCGGCTGGCCCTGTGGGCATTGCGGCGGTACGCGCCGATCGTCGCTGTGGATCCTCGGGACGGATTGGTCATGGATACCACAGGCGCCGACCACCTTCATGGCGGCGAACAGTTGATGCTGGCCGATATGGTCGAACGTCTCAGCCAGGTCGGCTTCTCGGCGCGCGCAGCCATAGCGGATAGCTGGGGTGCTGCTTACGCTGTTGCGCGTTACGTCAAGCAGACCGTCAGCGTGGTCGCCATCAACGCAACCCAGGATGCGATTCTTCCACTGCCCATCGCGGCACTGCGGTTGCCCGACGCAATCGTCAGGGGTTTGCAGGTTCTCGGCTTCGACAGGGTAGGCGAGCTTCTGCAGCAGCCGCGCGCGCCACTGACGTTACGCTTCGGGCCGGAACTCGGCCGCCGCCTTGACCAGGCTGCTGGACGCCTCGCCGAGCCGATAGAGCCGGTGCGGTCAGCGGATGTGGTCGAAGTCAAACGTGCCTTTGGCGAGCCGATTGGTGCGGCCGAGACAATCGCGCGCTATGTCGGCAAGCTTGTTCAAGCGCTATGTGCCGAACTGGAGGGCAAAGGCCTCGGCGCACGGCGGCTCGACCTGCTGCTCTACCGCGTCGATAACCGCATCGAAGCCGTTCGCGTCGGCATGGCCTTGCCTGTCCGCGATGTGAAGCGGCTGACGCGGTTGCTCTGCGACAAGATCGAGACGGTCGATCCGGGCTTCGGGATCGAGTTGATGCGCTTGTCCGCACCTGTGGCCGAACCGCTGACACCCAGGCAGACCATTTCGTCACTCATCGAGCAACAGGACGCGGACATCTCAGACCTGATCGACATCCTCGGCAATCGTGTCGGCGAGGAGAGGCTCTATCGGTTTGCCCCGGTGGCCAGCGACGTGCCCGAGCGATCATTCCGGCGGGTGGCCCCCGCCTCAGCCGAAACTGGCCAGGCATGGCCAGACCATTGGCCGCGTCCGGCCCGCTTGTTTGCCGTTCCAGAGCTAATCGAGGCGATAGCGCTACTGCCCGATCATCCGCCGGCGAGCTTTACCTGGAGAGGCATCCGGCGACGGGTCAAGCGCGCCGATGGTCCTGAGCGGGTTTTCGGCGAGTGGTGGAAGCGCGATGCCGAGCTTGCCGCCGTGCGCGACTATTTCCAGGTCGAAGATGAAGCCGGCGAGCGGTTCTGGATCTATCGCGCAGGCGATGGCGAGGATGCCGCGACCGGTTCCCATTTGTGGTTTCTGCACGGCATTTTTGGATGACGGCTTCCTACGTCGAATTGCAATGCACCTCGCATTTCTCCTTCCTTCGCGGCGCTAGCTCCTGCGAGGAATTGTTTGCCCAAGCAGCATGCATGGAGATGCCGGCACTTGCCATCTGTGATCGCAACAGTCTGGCCGGCATTGTCCGCGCGCATGAGGCCGCCAAGGCAACCGGTGTCAGGCTGATCGTCGGTTGCCGGCTGGATCTGGCGGAAGAGATTTCCATCCTGGTCTATCCGACCGATCGCGCGGCTTATTCACGGCTTTGCCGCTTGCTGTCGCTGGGCAAGAAGCGTGGCGGCAAGGCGAAATGCATGCTCCATTGGGCCGACCTTGTCGCCTATGGCGAAGGCCTTGTTGCGGTGCTCGTCCCCGACCAGGCCGACGACACATGCTCGATGTGGCTGCGGCGGCTGCGCGAGGCATTTGGCGATCGGGCTTACATGGCGCTTACGCTGCGGCGCCGTCCCAATGACGCGCTGCGGCTGCACGATCTGTCCAATCTTGCCGGACAGGCCGGCGTGCTAACGGTCGTCACCAATGATGTCCTTTTCCATAAACCATCACGGCGCATTCTGCAGGATATCGTCACCTGCATCCGCCACAATGTCACGATCGATGATGCCGGGTTTCGCCGCGAGCGGCATGCCGACCGCTACCTGAAACCGCCGGACGAAATGGCACGGCTTTTTGGTCGCTACCCCGAGGCGCTTACGCGGACGCTTGAAATCGCCGAGCGTTGCCGGTTCTCATTGGGCGAGCTTGCCTATCAATATCCCGAGGAGCGCATGCTGCCGGGTCTGACACCGCAGCAGGCCTTGGAGAAACTGACATGGGAAGGCGCGAAGGAGCGCTTTCCCGAAGGTGTGCCGGACAAGGTTGTCGGCACGCTCAGGCATGAATTGCAGCTCATCGAGAAGCTGCAATACGCGCCCTATTTTCTGACGGTCAATGCGATCGTTCGCTTTGCCCGCAGTCAGGACATCCTTTGCCAGGGCAGGGGGTCGGCCGCCAACAGCGCCGTCTGTTATGTCCTGGGCATCACGTCGATCGATCCCGACCGCAACGATCTTCTGTTCGAACGCTTCGTCTCGGAAGAGCGCCGCGAGCCACCCGACATCGATGTCGACTTCGAACATGATCGGCGAGAAATCGTCATGCAGTGGGTGTTCGACACCTACGGCCGTGAACACGCGGCTTTGTGCTCTACCGTCATTCGCTATCGCTCCAAAGGCGCCCTGCGCGATGTCGGAAAGGCGCTCGGGCTGCCTGAAGACCTGATCAAGATGCTGTCGTCGCAGGTGTGGGGCTGGTCGGACGAAGGCGTCCAACCCAAGCACGCCGAGGAGCTGAACCTCAATCTCGGCGATCGCCGGCTGCGTCTGGCGCTTGATCTGGCCAGGCAGTTGATCGGCGCGCCGCGGCATTTGTCGCAACATCCCGGTGGTTTCGTCCTGACCCGCGATCGGCTGGACGATCTGGTGCCGATCGAGCCAGCCGCGATGAAGGATCGTCAGGTCATCGAATGGGACAAGGACGACATCGATGCGCTGAAGTTCATGAAGGTCGACGTGTTGGCGCTCGGCATGCTGTCCTGCATGAAGCGTGGCTTCGATCTCCTGTCGCAACACAAGGGCATCACGCTCGATCTCGCAACGATCCCGGCAGAGGATCCGCGCACCTACGCCATGATCCGCAAGGCCGATACGCTGGGCACCTTCCAGATCGAATCCCGCGCCCAAATGTCGATGCTGCCGCGCATCAAGCCGCGGACCTTTTATGACCTGGTGATCGAGGTAGCGATCGTGCGGCCAGGGCCGATCCAGGGCGACATGGTGCATCCCTATCTGCGCCGGCGTGAAGGCAAGGAAGAGGTGGTCTATCCCAAGCCTGAGCTCGAAAAGGTGCTCGGAAAAACGCTGGGCGTGCCGCTGTTCCAGGAACAGGCAATGCGGGTGGCGATCGAATGCGCCGGCTTCACGCCAGGCGAGGCCGATCAGCTGCGCCGCGCCATGGCGACCTTCAAACACACTGGTGGCGTCTCCAGCTTCGGCGCCAAGCTGATCGGCGGCATGGTGAAAAACGGCTATGAGCGCGAGTTCGCCGAAAAGACCTTCAAGCAGCTGGAAGGCTTCGGCAGCTACGGCTTTCCCGAAAGCCATGCCGCGAGCTTCGCGCTGATCGCCTACGCCTCCTCTTGGATGAAATGCCATCACCCCGATGTCTTCTGCGCCGCTCTCCTCAATGCTCAGCCGATGGGCTTCTACGCGCCGGCGCAGATCGTTCGCGATGCCCGCGACCATGGCGTCGAGGTGCGTCCAGTCTGCGTCAACGCTTCACGCTGGGACTGTACGCTGGAGCCCACTGAGCACGAAGAAGATCGGTTTGCCGTTCGCCTCGGCATGCGGATGGTCCGCAGCCTGGCCAATGCCGATGCGGCGACCATTGTCACCACACGAGCCGATCAACCGTTTGTGTCCGTAGACGACCTCTGGCATCGAGCCGGTGTTCCCGCCGCCTCGCTGGTTGAACTCGCCCAGGCCGACGCGTTTCAGCCTTCATTGTCGTTGGCGAGGCGGGAGGCCTTGTGGGCGATCAAGGCCCTACGCGACGAGCCGCTACCGCTGTTTGCTGCCGCCTCCGCGCGCGAGCAGCGGACGGTGCCGGAGATCCAGGAGCCCAGCGTTACGCTGCGTGCCATGACATCAGGCGGCGAGGTCGTCGAAGACTACGGACATGTCGGGCTGACTCTGCGCGAGCATCCTGTTTCGTTCCTGCGCGCCGATCTGCGCCGCAAGCGCATCGTCTCTTGTCGAGAAGCAATGCAGGCGCGTGACCGACAATGGCTGGAGGCGGCCGGGCTCGTGCTGGTTCGCCAACGGCCTGGCTCAGCCAAGGGCGTGATGTTCATCACGATCGAGGACGAGACCGGGATCGCCAACCTGGTTGTGTGGGTCAAGGTGTTCGAAAAATATCGCAGGGTCGTGCTCGGCGCCGGCATGATCGGCGTCCATGGGCGGATTCAGCGCGAAGGCGAGGTGGTCCATCTCGTCGCTCACCGTTTGAGCGATCTTTCCGCCGATCTGGCTAGCGTTGGTGATCGGGATGCTGCCTTCCCCCTGCCGCATGGGCGCGGTGACGAGTTTCATCACGGCAGCCCGACGCCCGACCCGCGCGGACTGCCGAAAGGGCCGCGGCCGAGGAATATCATCGATCCCTATCTGCATATTGACCAGATCAAGGTGAGGACACGGGATTTCAAATAGTTCTGAGCGCGGAAATCGGCTGGGGGTGGCTCTGGCTAGGTTGAGCACTTGAACCTTGAAGACGCAGGCACGCCAGTCTCTTGTTCCTAAGGGCTCGGCCGACAGAGACGTCCCATCATGGACGGGTTCATCATGGACGGCGACCCTGGACATGATGACGCCACCGGCATCCAAGAGTCTGATAGGAGACCCGAACAATTGAGCGTAGCATTTGCTAAGTAGGAAAGTGCAGACGCCGCGTCGGAAACCATCTTGCCGGCTCGCCCTATCTCCGATCGGATTAACCTCGTCACGGAGGCGGGTCTCAGGATGCTGCAGATTGAATTGGCTCGCGCTCAGGTGGCGTGAATCAGGTACTTGAGCAGCGCTACAACCTTGTCGCTAACATCCATATCAAACGGTCGATCGACGACAACATGCACATCGACGCTTGGTCCGTTCCGTGCTTTCTCATCATTGGCACCAGTCCGCAAGACAAGTGGCTGAGGCAGTCGTTCGAACTGTTCAGAGGAAACCAGCGCGAAGTCGTAGTCATCACTTTCGACGAACTGCTCGGCAAATTGAAGGCCGTGCACGAATTCCTTTCGACAAACCCCCTGAGTCCGACCCGAACGACGGCGTTGTCTGATCTAGGTCAGGCCGTTGGTCGCCAGAAGCGGACTCAAGTCGGATGACACGAGCAGGGGCATATGAGATTCACCGAAACCTGTGACAGCATTTGGTCGGCAACGGGAAGGCGCAGCCAGGTAATGACTATACGCATCCTCATAGACAGCAGCGTCTGGTTGGACATCCTAAAGAACGCCCGTCTCGATCCGGTGCTCACCGCGATCGAGGACCTGGTCGCCGTCGAAGCCATTTCGCTGATCATGCCAGAACAGATCGTGTTCGAGTTCGACAGGAACAAGGACAGGGTCAAGGACGCCAGAAAGACCACGCTAGTCGGGACCGTGAAACGTTTTCGCGAAGCGCTGTCGCAGATCGACAGCGAGGCCGAGCGCGAGCAGGCACTGCAGGCTGTCAGCGCCATCGACCACAAGCTGGCGCTCACCGCAGACACCGGTGAGAAGGTGATAACGCGGATCACGGAGTTAATGGCGAAGGCACCAGTGATCGCCGTGACCGACAGCGTTAAGCTGAAGGCCGCCGACCGGTCGCTTACGCGTGCGGCGCCGTGTCACCAGACCAAGAACAGTATCGCCGATGCCATAATCCTCGAGGCTTATCTCGAGGCCATGGCGGCGGACGGCGCGCCGGACAGTCAATTCGTCTTCGTCACGACCAACACCAACGACTTTTCCGCGGTGCCGGCGACAAGCAGATGCCCCACCCCGACCTCGAACCGCACTTCGCCGACCAGAGATCCACCTACTCGACCCAGATCGCCGACGTGATCCGCGATGTCGACGAAAGCATCCTCGACGAGTACACTTTCGGAGATGACTTCTATGAGGAGCCTCGGAAGTTGTCAGAATTGCTCGAAGCCGAACATCTGCTGTTTCGGCAGGTTTGGTATAATCGCCACCAGAATCTGCGGCGTCGAGTCAGCACCGGTGAGACCAAGTTGGTAGATGCGATCGACCTGACGCAGCGCCCGGTCACATCCCTGATGACGCGCGACACGTGGGCCGCAGCGCTTGAAGCAGCCAAGCGAACTGAGGATGAGGTTGGCTCGGATAACCTTGGTCCTTGGGACGATTTCGAATGGGGTATGCTCAACGGCAAACTCTCGGCTTTGCGCTGGGTGCTCGGCAACGAATGGGACATGTTGGACACGTGACGCAATGAAGAAGGTAGATGATACGTCTGGCTGGTCCAGCTAGATTCGAATGGCGATCGAGGTCGAGGTGGCTGGGAGCCAGAAGAGAAAAGCAAATCGCTCCAAACCGGTGCCCGTTTCCGACGCCATGTGTCGGCTCGACCTTATGCTGAAGGCCCTCGAAAGTGAGATAAGGGGCGCGATCTGGGCGAAGGCGACGCTTGAGGTCGGAAACACTATCGTGATGGCCGACTATCACGGCCAAACGTTTGATGGTGCCAACTGCTACAATGTGCTTCGAAACAGCACGCAGACAGCTCTAATCCTGTCGCTCTGCAAGCTATTCGAGAGGCCGCGCGGCCGTCAGGGAAAGTCCGAGGTGACGGCCTTCAACCGCAGCGACCTGGCTTCAATCCCAGTGTTCCTTCATCTGCTCAGGCAGAAACGTTGCCGTGCCAAATTGGTCGAACGAGCGTCGACAGGCTGGGATGGAAATTCTCTCGGCATGTCGAAGATGTGGGAAGGCGATTGCATGGCGGCTTTGCATCGCTGCGACGATACTGCACGCCGCCTGACATCGCCTCTTGGTCGACGCGCAGCAGCCGCGTTGGGTGTTTTCCGTGATGACCACGTCGCGCACCTTTACGCCGAACCGCGGGTTTGGAACGCCAATCGCTACAACGAGCTATTTCTCCTGCTCGATATTGCGTCGGATCTTGTCTCGCATGCGTGCATTGCGTTTCGGGGGTGCAACCTCGATTTCAAGGAAAGGGAGGAGATCTGGATGGGTGAGGCGCATGCCTTTTGGAAGCCTGCCCTGGCTGCCGCGACTGCGGCCGATCCATACTCGATTTAAGGCATCAACACTGTGGCAGCGGCCTAGGAGCTATGGCAGGTTGAGCTGGTATTGGGCAATGGCTATCTGGTGCCAACCGCAAGCGGGTCCCCGCCTCCATCCTGGACGACATTGGCAAGGTTCAACTACGAGAGGCTGTCCGAAAGCGGCTAGGTGATCGCATTGCGGGCTCGTGACTCTGAGCATCTAGGTCTGCTGCATCGAGTTCGAACGTCGCTTGCTACCACGACTTAGCGTCCGCGAATGGAATCTCGATGCCTGCCAAAATCAAGCGGCGCGAACGTCCCCTCCTGGCATGCGGGCCGCCTGTCTCTGCCGACCGAAATTTGGGCGCATTCCTGATCGACAGATCTGGGCCGGATAGACCGACAGCTAACGGGACGAGATCATCTAAAGCGGTCCTTCCGCTGTCGATGCCAAACGCGGATCTTGGAAGTGTGGGGTGCCAAGTGTCAACATCGTCATCCGCAGGGCGGGTCGGCGCTCCATGACATTGCTATCAGTCTGCGTGCCTACCAACGCTACGCAATCGCCTCGGTACGCGAGACCGTGCAGTCGATCGACGTGCCCCTTCATGGTGGCGAGCGGCGCTCGCGAGAAGCCAAAGCCCCAGACGCAGGTGGCAAACAGCTTCATCGTCTCACCTCACGCCCGGAACAGGTCGGTCACTCGGGCGAACGGCTGTCGTCGCTCAGAGTGATGGCGCGCCTTCTTGCGGATGATCTCCCCTAAGTCGAGCCGCCGATTGAGTGCGTGGTAGATGTCGGTTCCGTCCATCATGATCAAGCGGCGTGCGGTGAAGGCGTCGAAACTCTCGCCCGAGAAGCCGCCATACGAGACGTAGAGGCCCCTTGTCCAATCCGGGCGCTCAAGCAGCTTCCCCTGAAAGCCATGCAGCATCGCGGCATCGACCGGGCGCGTCTGCCACTTGGCCTCGACCAGATAGGTACTGCTGTCATGCTGGAACGAGCCGTCGATCTGCTCTCCAACAGTGCGGAAAGAGGCGTGGGCATCCAAGCCCCACATGTCGCACCAGCGTTTGAGAAAGCGCTCGAACGCGTAGCCCCGCTTCTGCGGCGCCTCGTCCATCGCAGTCATCGCCAGGAATTCCTGCTCCATAGCTGCGATTACGGCATCGCTCGGCCCCTTCGGCTCAGGCATCGGTGGTGGCGGTGGCGCGGCGTTCGGATCGGTCGGCAGCGGTTTTCCCCCAAGTTTGACCAGGAGGTTGCCTAGGCGCTGCCGAGCATTGTACACGGTCTCGGCCTCGCCGCGGTCAAGCATGCCCGCTTCGCGATACTCCCACAGGGCCGTGAGCGTCCGCACTACCTCGGTACTGGGCGCTATTTCGAGAAAGGCGCGGAAGTGCTTCCCCTTGGACGTTCCATGTATTGCGTAGCGGTCGTGGTAGATGTCGATCTTAAGATCACGATTGAAGAACGCTGCGAACCGGTCGTTGCTGAAGTCCAGCACGTAGCCCCCGTACATCCCAAAGATGTTGTCAATCAACGCCATGTCAGTGGTTGTTAGTTGCGCCATCGATTCGCCCAGTCACTTTTGCTGCAGGCTAATTTGGCGAGCTGTAGGCTCGCATGCAATTCCGTAAAAAGAGTGGCCAGCGCTTTGGGAGTCAGCGACGCCGCGCGCAATCCGCGCAACATGTCCGTTGTCGGCACCGGCACTTGATAATAGAGCCTGACTATGAACCCTTTCATCGTTTTTAAGGCGAAAAATAATCAAGCGTTGCGCATGGTCCAACACACGATACTGAACATCGCGCAGACCTCAACCTAGTGAGTGCCAACACAGATGCTTCATAACTGTCCCCCGCCAATACCGCTCCTCAACCGTTGGCTGCGCGGAGCTGCGCGGGTGAATGGCAATTACGGACATCTGCTGTTCGAGCAGGCGGCGCCGATCGATGATGATGTCGTCGCTGAACTGCGGCCCTATTTCGAATCCGCGCACTTCGACGCGCGTGACGTGTTTCACAGTGCCGCCCGAATAGACCTGCATCCCGATGCCGACGGCCCAGGTGGCAATGCGCAGTATCCAAATTGTTTGCCCGCCACCGCCAAGAAAGGGCTGTTCGGCGAGGTGATGGCCGGGCTCATGACCCAGGCCTACCAGTTCATCGGCGGCCACCAATGGTCGATCCCGATCTTCTTGTTCCGCTACCATGCGGAGGTCGAGGCCTATATCTTCGATCTGGCGCGGGATCCGGCGCGCGTCCGGGAAATCTCCGGCCGTCATGGCAACGACTTCATCGCGCTCGGGATCGATCCGGCCACGGGCCAAGTGGTGCGGTTCATAGCCGGCGAGGCCAAATGGCGCGCTTCGCTTACGCCAAGCGTGATGGACGAGATGATGCTCGGCAGTTGGACCGGCCCGGCGGACGCTCGTGTTCGTGCCAATGATGGCGTCTGGAATGAGCTGAACCGCGGTCTGACGGCGCCGCAGGGCCTGGAGCAGATGCACCGCCTGCTGTGCGAGAAGGCGCGCGAGCAGTATGCTGAGGCGATCGTGTCGCTTGATCGCGCTCTGCTGATAGGCGCTACCCCTCTTCCGCGAACCGATCTGGTATTTGTGGCGGGGAACAAGGCCGCTAGACGGAATCCCGGCGATACCTATTTGCCGGGCGTCGCACCGCCAGTGGAATACACCGCAGGACGGCCACTCCAAGTGATCGAGCTGGTTGTCGAGGGGGGCGTCGACCTCATCGAGCGGCTCTATCGCTCGCTTTGGGTCAATCCCTGATGGCGCGGCTCGACGAGCAACGGCGCGCCCTCGCAATGAACATTCGCTCCGATCGCGGCGCCGAGAATGAGCTGACGCCCGCGCAGGCACGTCTGTTCGTCCGAAGCCTGCAAACCTCGTGGCTGGTGCCGCCGATCGCGTGGGGGCCGCGAGAATCGCATGAGCAGTTCGATGATGCGCGGCGACTTCTGCATGGCGCCGGGATCTTCCGTGAGATTGATGGTGAGGACTCGCCGGAATCGCTTAGCTGCTATCGTCGCGCGGCCGAGCTGCTCGAATGGCTCGCGCGATCCTCCGATCCGGTGACACGCGATGTGCCAGTCGGCCTGCTTGCCGCCGGCGCGTACCAGCTGGCCGGGCTGCCGGCGATGGCGACCAGCCTGCTACGCCAGGGTCGCTACGGTGGTGGCGTCGCCGAGATCTTCGCAGCCTTCCTTGGCGCAGATTTCGAGCGTCTGCTCGCGCGTACTGCGGCCTTTTGGGCTGACAACGCGGCGCTCACTGGCCGCGACGGCTCGGGCCCATTGCTGGCCGCTGAAGATGAGGCGGATACCGAGACTGACGATCCCGCCGAAGACGGTCCTCAGGCCGCCTTCGCGGGGGGCGATCCACACGTCGGCGAGGCGCCACGCACCGAGAGCAAGATCGGGTGGTATGTGGTGGTCGAGCTGGTGCGGGCCGTCGGTCTCATTGGCGACAGCCTGCGCCGTGGCAATGAGGACAGGCTCACACAGGCAATCACCAAATTATCTGGCCTCAGCGCACTGGCGACCCGTCTCTCGAGCGATGAACTATGGATCCTGATCAACCTTATCGAGGCAACAGCAGGGCGCTTTGCGGCCAACAGCCTCCATCGCCGCGTAGCGCGGCTCGCCGAGCGGGCGCCCGAGCTACAGCCTCGCATGTGGCGGTTCGCTCGTGAACAGTTCGCCCGGGGTCGGGGCGTCTTGTGGACGTCGCAGGTCCAGGGTCTGGAGCGCCTGATTGCGAGCGACAGCTTCGCGCTTTGTACGCCGACCGGATCGGGAAAAACGCTCGTCGCGAATATGGCGATCGTGAAGGAGCTACTTCTCGTCGATGCCCAGCCGGGACAAGCGCCGCTGGCGCTGTATCTTGTCCCATCGCGGGCCCTGGCGAGCGAGGTGGAAGCAAAGCTGACGGCTGAGCTGGGGAACGACCTAATCGTGACTGGCCTCTATGGCGGGGCGGATTGGGGTATTACAGACTATTGGTTGACCGCTGATCGTCCCGTCGTGTTGATCGCGACCGTCGAGAAGGCAGAAGCGCTGATGCGCTATGTGGGCCATCTGCTTGTCCAGCGGCTGCGTCTCCTCATCATCGACGAGGCGCATCAGGTTGTCAGCGAGGTCGACGCCAGTGCGCAGGAAGCGCTTGCGTCTCACAGCAGTCGCGCGATGCGACTTGAGTCGATGGTCTCGCGTTTGCTGGCGATCAAGCCCGACATGGCGCGGATCGCGTTGACGGCGGTGGCGGGCGGCGCAGCGCTCCCTGTCGCCCAATGGATAGAAGGCCGCCTAGACGCGACGCCAGTTGGGCTCAGCTATCGCAGCAGCCGACAGCTGATAGGCGGGCTAAGAGTGGACACCCGACGTGCACCGGAAGCCGTGCTCGATATTATGAACGGGCAGATGCTTTACGTTCGCGGGCGTGATGCTCCAGTCTATCTGCCACTGCGCATCCCTTTGATGCCGCTCCCCGCACCGATCATCCGGAACAGCCTGCCGCACTACAATCAGCTCTATGTGCTGTGGACTGCGCTGCATCTGCTCGAAGGCAACCGGCGGGTGTTGATATCCGTGGCCCAGTCACCCGAACGGCTCATGAAGCGCTACGCCGAGGCTTTCGATCTACCGGGCTGGCAGAATGTGCCGCAGTTCGTGCCCCCGGCTGATCCGGATGGACAAGCGCGTTTCCAGGAAACCCGCGCAGCCTGCATCGACTATTGCGGTGCGGGGTCGTTTGAGGTGCGGCTGATCGACCACGGCATCGCGACAAGCCATGGCCAGATGCCACAACGCCTGCGGCGGCTGATGACGGATCTCATCGACCGTAGAATCTGTCCGGTCACACTTGCGACGGCAACACTCACGGAAGGGGTGAACCTGCCGTTCGACATCATATTCCTGACCAGCCTCGAGAGAAGGAGCTTCGATGCGCAGGCGCAACAAGCGATTGTCGTGCCGATGTCGACTGCGGAGTTCCGTAACCTAGCAGGTCGAGCCGGGCGGCCGGGGGCGGCTGAATCAATCGAGGGCATGACGCTGGTAGCCGTGCCCGAGGCGCCTTCAACCACGGCGCCGAGCCACCGCAACGAGCAGCTGAATCAAATACAGACGGCGGCACAGGACTATAATAACCTGCTTGGTCGGCTACAGGCTGAGGATACAGCCGGTGTCGTCCACAGTCCGCTGGTCGTACTGTTGCGTTCGATCTGGGTGAAGGCTGCGGCGCAGTTCGGGCTGCAGAACCTCGATCAGTTCCTCGCCTGGCTGGAAGTGACGCTGCCCGAAGCGGCCGGCGCCAACCTAGGTGTGGTGTCGCGAACGACGGCTGACCAGCTTGGCGACAGCCTCGATGAGCTCGATGGGTTTCTTCTCGCCGCCAGCGAGGAGCTGACGCGAATTGAGCTGGTGGGCATCGATGGTGCGAGAACCGAAGCCTTCCTGCGCGACCTCTGGCAACGCACATTCGCCCGGGTCGCCGCAGCCGAGGAGGCGTGGCTGGAGGCCAGTTTCATCAAGCGCGGGCGGGCATTTGTCGAGCGGCTCTACCCTGATCCCCAGCAACGGCGCCGGCTCTACCAGTATGGCTTCACGCCCTACATCGGACGTCGTTTCGAGCTGGTCGCGCCGCAGCTGATCTCGGAGCTACAAGCGGCTGCTGAGTATGGGACATGGACGGCTGAGCAGCGCTTCGCTTTGCTAGTCCGGCTGGGTGAACGGGTGCGCGCCGAGCCCGGGATCGGCTTTCGGGTCCGCGACACGGTCGGCGACCAGCTGGTTCTGGCCAACTGGCGCGGCGTCCTTGGATGGTGGATGCAATTGCCAGGCGCGGTTGCGCCGGACGCCGAGCGCCTCCGGGCGTGGCAGCGGTTCGTGGCTGAGAATGTTGAATTCAAGCTTGGGGTCGCGGTCGGCGCGGCGGTGGCGCAGGCCTGGGGTGACAAGGCCGGTACGCTGGAAACGCCGACCCTCGAGACCTGGCGCGCGACCAGCGGCCTGCCTTGGATCGGTTTCTGGTTTCGCGAGCTGCTGCGTTGGGGAACGCTCGATCCATTCGTCGCCTTCGCACTTGCGCAAGGGCTGGCGCGAACGCGTCAAGAAGCCGTTGCCCGGCGTCCCGAGTTCGAAGCGTGGCTTGTAGGGGAGGGGCTCTATCTCAACGCCGAGACGCTGATAGATCCGCAATGCTTCCTGGCGTGGCAAAGGTCGCTTGCGGCACAGAGAGATGCCGTCGAGATAGTGCGGGGAAGTGCGGCTCAGCTTACGCATGTGGATGGGCGACGAGAATCCTATGACGTTCGTCCAATTGTCGGAGCCGATGGGATCGAATGGATAGACGCGGCAGGATACTCCGTTGCCCAATCCCCTTATTCTGCGGCATTGCTGACCGCCCGTCCCGATGGGCACGATTTCATGGTCGTAACCCGGCCTGCCGTCGAAGTTACCCGTACATACTAGCGCAAGATGAAGGAGAGCCTGTCGAAGTCAGCGTCCAAGGCCTGAGAGCCCAGGAGAACGTCCGCTTGCAGAAATTAGGCAGATGGAGGCAAACGGCCGACGTTGGGCGCAAAGCAGTCATGCTGGCTTCACGTCGGAGGGTTTGCTGAGGCTCAGAACCGGACAGGTGAAAGGTTACTTTGTCCCATATACCCCTTGGGTCGATGAATGCCCCGTTGACGTTAAGAATAGCCGAGTCAGTCGCTCCCTTCTCGTACGGTTTCTACCGCCAGCGACCCGGCCGGGAGGGCCTTCAAGAGCTCGCCCTCCGGTTTCGTGAGGTGTATCCATGCCGCCCAGTCCTCCGGGCGCAGCACCACAATCTGGCGATTGTGGATGGGCGCTACATCCGGCCCGGGTTCTGTCGTCAGCATGGCGAATGTCGGTGGATTGTTGCCTTCGCCATCGCGCCACAGGCCGGCGATCGCCATGAAGGGAGCGCCATTGAGCGTGAAGCGATGCTTCGCCTTTGGAGACTTCTTCCCGGTGAATTCGAAAAAAGCTGATGCCGGAATAAGGCAGCGCTTGCTGTTGGAGAAACTCCGTCCGTCAGAGCGGAAGTTGAAGACCGGCCCGCCTTTTGGCCCGGAGGGCGGAAAGGCAAAGGTCATGCGCGTGAGTTCGATCGTGTCGCCGGCGGCGCACATGATCGGGGCGGGGTCACTGATGCGGATGTCATCCGCCTGCAGCAGATCCAGTTCAGTTTGATGGGTGGGAATGTCGAGCGCCAGCGATTGCATCATCCGGCAATATTCTGCCCAGGCGATATGCTGCTCGTAATCATTGCACATAGCTGCCCCACGCGTTCCGTCGGTTGCGAGGTTATGCCAAATAGCGCGGCTTAGCGGCCGCGCCAGCGTCCATCGCCTGTACTCATCGAATTGCCGATTCCGGGCCCGGCATCGATCCTGTGATTGAAGGGCGACGATGGAATTCATCCACGGCTAAGCGCTGCCGTCTGTGTCGCTCTCCTCGTCGACCGCACATACCGGCAGATACGCGTTCGTCTCCAGCCACTCGCGCAACACAATCTGTATGACGTCCGATCGGCCTATTTTCATACCCGCCGCTGTACTGTTGAGCGCGTCCTCGGTCGCTGGCTCTAAGGACACGCCGGCAACGTTCCTGAGCATCAAAGCCGCGCGACGAAGGATGATCTGCAGATCCGGTCGCGACATGTTGGCAATGCGATCCGCGGCGCTTTCAAGCTCTTCAGCAAAGGACAGGCGCGTCATCGTCGGTTGTGGCGCCGTTCTCTGCGCCCCTTTTTCTTTTCCAGCTCCGCTGTAATGTAGGCGGAGGCGTGCTCCCTAGCTCGCCTCGTGTTTTCGCGCCAGCGTTCCAACATCTCTAGCGGGTAGTACAACTCGGGGATAGTCGTCGCGGCTGCCGCGGCCGTCGATAGCGGTTTCCACTGCTCCGCACTCGCTGAAGGCCTTTCAGCCACTCGTACTTTTGCCAGAGCCAGCACGAACCCAATAGACAAACGTCGCATTTCATTAGGATTGCGGAATCGCAGCGAATCCGCAAGCCCCGCTGGTCACTCGCCCGCCGAGACGGTTGTCAAAGCGGCCCTCTCAAAGGACCGGTTATTCGAGGCATCAATCGGTCAACACCCGGCCATCTCAGCTTGCCAAGGGCCAACCGGTTGGTGGTCACAGCATATGAAGCAATTCAGTCCGACACGATCGACTCGCAAATTTACCCAGATCGAATTGCGTTGATGTCAAAACCGAGAATCTTAAGTATAGTGGCGAGAGGCTGGGGGGGCCTCTGTGTGGTGGACGGACGCAATCTAGAGCGGATTACAATCGAAATTCCACAGAGCTTTCGAAGTTTTGTGGAAGGCGCTTTGCTGCGCGTTCAAGCCCAGTATCCGTCGCTTGGCTTTTCAGTATCAAGTGAGGGCATAGAGATAGCTTCTCTTCCGCCGGACCATCTGGATAAGGTGCGCAAGAGCATTCTGCATACCGTTTATCGAGAAAAGATCTACGTCGAGACCCTGCCGCTTCGCCAGGCGCTGATCAATGCGGTCACTGCGAAATGAACGTTTGGCCACTTAAGTTTCGAGAGCGTCCAAACGGCGAACTTCTTTTCACCGATGATGCCGGTGGATTCTTCGCAGCAGATCGTGACTTTCTAGAGAGGTACACAGGCGGCGCTTTGTCGGTTGTCGATCGGCATTTTCTTCGCGAAAACGGTCACACGTTCGAACGCGAAGGCGATCCTGACTGGATGTCATTTGCCTATCGATGGGCACGGAGGCAGTCGAAGCAGCAAGACCTCTCCTACCTTATCTTGGTCCCCACACTCCGCTGCAATTTGACGTGCGGCTATTGCCAGGTTTCGCGCGCCCCGGAATCCGCACAGGGCTTCGACTGGAACGCTGAAACATTGAAGGCCGTGCTCGACTTCATCGACGCGATGAAGGGTCCGGAGATCAAGATCGAGTTTCAGGGTGGAGAACCCTTGCTTCGGATCGATCTGCTCGAGCAGGTTCGCGCTTTCACCCGCTCAAAGTTTCCGAATAGCCAGTTTGTTGTCTGCACAAATTTGCAGCGCTTGGGCGACCAAGAGTGGACTTTCCTTGACCAGCCGGACACGTTCGTCAGCACCTCGTTGGACGGAAATCACGAGACCCACACGCGTCAGCGTACGCATGATCCTCTGGTTACCGACACGTTCTTTGGCAACCTGGCAGAGGCCGTGCGTCGCCTTGGCCCCGGCAGGGTTTCAGCCTTGCCGACGATAGACGTAGACCGACCGCCAGATTTCACAGACCTCGTCGATAATTTCGAGCTTCACGGAATAAGATCGATCTATCTGCGGCCGATAAATCACCAAGGTTTCGCACGACGTCGAAAGCGCGATCCAAATTCAATAGCCAAATGGAATGCGCTTCACTCTGATTTCATCGACTCCCTTATCGACCGCAATCACCGCACCGGCCGATTTGTCGAGGAGTATTATTTCAGCCAGTGTTTGCGCCGGTTTCTCAGATCGGGAGCCGATGACCACGTCGACCTGCGCAATCCAAATTTCTTCGCGTCGGACTATATCGTCGTCGATCACGATGGGCAATTGTACCCTACCGACGAAGCTCGGATGCTTTCGCGTATAGGACGCGTTGATCTGTCGATTGGCACAGTTGCCGAAGGTCTTGATCAGACGAAAGTTCGGCTCCTGAACCACGCGTCGATCAACAACTTCGACGCCGACTGCATCCACTGCGTCTATCAACCCTTCTGCGGAACGGACGTCGTCGATGACCTGTCGCGGGACGGACGCGTTGATCTGGTTCGCAACGAGACCTGGTTCTGCAAGAGACACATTTCCCTTTTCGATAAGGTCGTCGAGGTAGTCAGTCGCCGCGACGATGCGGCGATCCGGTCGCTCGCCAGCTGGGCCCGCGTGCCATCGTGGGGGGATCACATGATCCCGGTGCATGTATGATCCCGCTTCGTCTCAAAATCGAAACCGATGTCGTAGATCCCTACGTTGTTCGCCTCAGGTCGTTCGAAGGATTGTCGGAGGACTGTAGCGATGCCGGTTCGCTGGACGCGACGTTGGAGAATGCCAGTGCGGAAAACGCCGACTTCGCCGGAGCGATGGGCAAGCTTCGTGTATTCGGCGTCGATCCGAGCGAGGTCAATGGTGATGTGATGTTTGTCGTGCCCTGGCGAGGGACGGCGCACCGCCTCATCCGAGCGAATTCCCGACACAACACCCTCTTGATCACGGAACGGTGCGATCAGCTCTGTTTGATGTGCTCTCAACCTCCGAAAGAGCGGCACATCGACATGTTTCCATTCTTCGAAACGGCCGTGCTCTTATCGCCAGGAAATTCGACCATCGGCATATCGGGAGGGGAGCCCACGCTCTTCAAATCGGAGTTGCTCGAGTTTCTGGACACAACAATGTCCGCCCGTCGCGACATCAATTTCCACGTCCTGACCAATGCCCAGCATTTTGACCGTGACGACGTCGTCAGACTTCGTCGTATGGACCTGGATCGTATCCTTTGGGGCATCCCTGTGTACTCAAGCGATCGTGATGTCCACGATCGCATCGTGGGGAAACCAGGTGCGTTCGACCAGGTTAGAAAAAGCCTGTCACTCCTTTGCGAGGCTGGCGCAAAGATTGAACTGCGCACAGTCCTTATGAAACCCAATGCTCCCAAGCTATTTGACCTGGCGAAGTTTGTGACGACCGCGCTGCCTTTCGTCGACAAATGGGCAATCATGCAGCTCGAAAACATTGGCTACGGCCGGCAGAATTGGAGCTCGTTGTTCTATGACAGTTCCAAGGGCTTCGACGTAGTCGGCAAGGCACTGGATTTTGCGATCAGCCGCGGGATCGAGACCAAGCTCTATAACTTTCCGCTCTGCACAGTTCCCGCCAATTATCGGATGTTCGCACCTTCGACTATCTCGGACTGGAAAAGAGCCTACGTCTCGGATTGCGCCGATTGTAGTCTGCGCAACGAGTGCGGCGGTTTCTTTGAGTGGCATCCGAAGGCACATGGATACGAGAGGTTTGGCGTCGCATGAAAAAGCGGCTTTTCGCGATCCCATCGTTGCTCGCTGCCGGTTTCATGCCGATCGAGAGCGTCGCAATGCCTCTTGTGCCTCCCGGCGATGGCGGCAAGACAAAATCGCTTTTCGATATTTTTAAGCTGGATCACAAATTCACATTGGCAGGCCACAGTTCACACAGCAGCCACAGCTCGCACAGCAGCCACCGATCGTCGGCAGGCGGCACATACTACCCGCCGCCAGCGCCCGTCTATCAGGCGCCGGCACCGGTCTATCAAGCACCGACCTACCAGCCGCCCACAACTGCGCCGGCGGCTCCAGCGCCTTTAGTCGTGCTTCCCGGCAACGCCAACAAATTCAAGGAAATCGTTCTTCAGGTCCAATTCGCCATGCTGTCGTTCGGCTACTACAATGGCGAACTGGACGGCAAGATGAGCCCGGAGATGAGGGCTGGCCTTGAAAAAATGCAGTCTGACTACAACCTCAAAGTTACGGGTACCATTACACCCGAGACGTTGAACGCTTTGCGGATTACTGCCGAGTAAGCGCTCAGTGACCAACTCCATTATGGGACGCTTCTAGGGTTCGCGCCGCAGGCCAAAGTGATATAACCCTTCGCCCAGTTTGGGCCACCGAATAGAATGTCTACTTTCTGCCAGGAGCGGCCATCTCAGCATGCGGTACGGAATGACCGGATTGGGGGCCGGGAGGAGACCGTCCGCTGGCGGGCGTCTTGACCGAACAGCTGCCATTCGGACAGCCAACCCACTACACTCGAAACGGCGGCACTGATGTCTCGCCGGAATCGGCCACTAGAATCAGTATACGTGATGGCGGCTTCGCGCCAATAGCTGCTATTTCCAAAGATCGTCCTCATCGTAGGTTAGGGCGCCGAATCGTACGACCGAATTCGAAGGCACCATTTCATCTTACAACATATTTCGTCGCCTCGAATTTGCGCGACGTTATAAATCATACTTGAGCATGGTATGTTCTCGGAATGAGGGAAGAATCGGGATACTTTAGATTTCTGACGCACAATCCGTAGCTCGCAGGGAATAAAAAAGGCATCCATTTCAATGGAAGAAGCTGCTGAACTTACAACTCCCGTTGGAAGGCCCTTCAGAGTCCTGTGCCTCGACGGCGGCGGTATGCGTGGCATCTACACTGCGGCGTTTCTCGATCGCTTGCTCGATCAATATCGCAGGACACGCGGGGAGGAACATCTCGACCTGGGCGGCGGCTTCGATCTCATCGCTGGAACGAGCACGGGGGCCATCATCGCCTGCGCCGCGGCAATCGGCCGCCCTATGAGCGATCTAGTCAGGCTCTACCAAGTCTGGGGCAGGAAGATTTTCCCCGAGCGCATTACCGAGAGCAGAGTAAAGCTCATTGCCCGTATAGCGAAGGGTGGCAGCATAGTCAGAGCCGGCGATGCAGCGCTGCGGGAAGCCCTCAGGGTGGAGCTCGGAGACATCACCATGCTCGATGTCTACAGGAAGCGAGGGATTTCGCTTTCGATCCCCACGGTGGCCATGAGCACCCACCGGGCGTGGGTTTTCAAGAAGACGAAGACGAGCGGAGTCCGCGATGACAATTATAAGCTAGTCGATATCTGCTTGGCCTCAAGCGCGGCGCCGATCTACCGGTCCCTGGCGGCGATAAAGAACCCCGACAGCAAGCACGAGCAGATTGAGGTTTTTGCAGACGGTGGATTGTGGGCGAACAACCCAGTCATGGTGGGGATGCTGGATGCGCTAATGAACGCTGACGAGGGACAGCCCATCCAGATATTCTCCTTGGGCACATGCTCTCGACCTGAGGGAGAGGAGATTTCGTCGACACAAGTCCACAGGTCGATGCTCCAGTGGAAGCTGGGTGCCGATGTCGCGCCGCTTAGCATCACGGCCCAGGAGTTCGCCTTTGATAATATGGCCCGCATGTTCGCCAATGTTTTGAGCAAATGCGGCAGGGAGGTGCACCACGTTCGCTTTCCGCAGCAGAAAATCCCGGCCTCGAAACTCGAGTATCTCGGTCTCGACGACAGTAGGTCGGAGGCGATGAATGCGCTCTTGAGCCAGGCGTCGACGGACGCCGACATGGTCAAGAGTGCCTGTGATGATCCTCGGAACCCGCAGGGTCAATTGATCCACAATCTCATGATGTCTCTGCCTACGATGCCGGAGGCAGGCGTACCCAAGGAGTTTTTCGAATGAGAGATTGCCATCTCCAATTAGCGAAATACCAGCGTGACGAGGTGCGGCTTCCGAATGACAGCCGCAAAGGCATCTTCACCAAGGCAAAGACCAACCGGAAGCGGCTGAAGGACGGCCTAGCCGCCAACAACGATCCGACCCCGATCGGACAGCGGACTCAGGGCTCCTACGCGATGCGCACAATGATCGTCGAAAAGGGCGAAGACTATGACATCGACGACGGCGTCTATTTCAAGAAGGAGGACCTCGTCGGGTCGAAAGGAGCTGACAAGTCACCCCTCGCGGCCCGTGAAATGGTGTGCAACGCTTTGCAGGACGATCGTTTCAAAGACTCGCGAGAAGTCCTCAAGAACTGCGTGCGGGTCTATTACCACGAGGGTTACCACATCGACGTGCCCGTCTACCGCCACGTCGTTGTGAAGGACGCCTGGACCGGAAAGGAGTCTGACCACTACGAGCTGGCTAGCTCCAGCTGGAAGCGATCGGATGCGTTGGCAGTGACTTCGTGGTTCCAGGACTTCAACAAGAACAATTGCGCCAATGCGTCCAAGGACGGCGATAAGGGACAGTTTGTTGAAGTAGTCAGGCTTCTCAAAGCCTTTGCGCGGAGCCGCTCAAGCTGGAAGGGAAAGATTTCGAATGGATTCGTCATCTCGAAGCTCGTGGCCGATCATTGGGCCGAGGTTGCTGACCACGATGACAAGACGCTTCGCAATATCGCGAAGGCGATTAGGGACACGCTTGCCTGGAAACAGGTGGTCAAGCATCCGGTTCTTGACGATAACATTATCGAGGACGGCAATGCGAAGGCCAAGTTCCTCCACGACAAACTCGATGAGAACCTCAAGCATCTCGACGTTCTCGACGAATGGGACTGCGACCACGCGAAAGCGATGAGCGCCTGGGACAAGTTCTTCAATACGGACTGGTTCTCCCAGCAGCCCGACCCGGATGGGGCAAAGTCCCTCACCCAGAAAGTAGGTCCGGCGGTCAAGCGGGGTGAGACACGGTACGCCTGAGCGCGCGGTCCATTGCTCACCATCGCTCAGGCCATTGACGCTGTCTCGGCGCTCTTCGAGGCCTATCGGCCGGAGTACAGGGGATATCGCGCCTGCGAGGATGCCAAAGGGCGACCGACGGGCCGTCATCTGTGGTTGTTCGAGGTGTGGGGCCAGGATCTGTCCATCGTGGCCGACGCCGCGTTCCCGTATTCGCGACCGAACGCCTATATCATCAACTACGACGTCCAGCGAAACCTGCCGCATGTCGAGCTTGATGGCCGCTTATGCCTGACGAAGGTTGAGTTTACTACCGATCCGGCAGATGCCGCCCGGCAGGTGCTGGCGGAAGCCCTCGAGCTCCTTTATGCGCATCAGACAGGGTCTGAAGACGAGGATCTCAAGGAAGACTTCACCAACTACTGGAGCCAACGTGCTCATGTCGGCAGCCCGACGCTCTCGTTGCTCTACGAGGAACGTGCATCGACAGGGTCATATCTCCTGACTGGCAACGAGGTCTTTGTATTTGCCAGCAAGGAATTGATGCTTCGGTGGTGGGGGAATCGGAACGGGGAGGCACCCAAGCATACGAATGCCGCCCTTTTCGTCGAGCTCAAGAAGTTCCCTTTGCCGTCCGAGTTTCCCACGGATTCTTTAGGCCTTGTCAAACTCCTCCAGACGCACGCCGTCGATGGTGGAGAGGCATTGTTGAAGGCTGTGAGTGCGGTGCCGAATGGGATCGTCTTGGTGCTAGTCGGCGTTGCGCCTTCCGGCCGCCGCCAATTTGCGGGTGTCCGCCTGCTGAAAACTCTTCCTCCGCAGAAGAAGGGCTCTCGACGGAAGCCGAGGCTCAAGCTTCGACCCCGTGACAAACTCGCCGTGGGCGACCTTCTCGAGCACTATACCATTCAGCGCCTGCGGACTTCACTGCTTGACAGTTCGGCGTCCCGCAGCATCGTCGACCTGACCAATATCGCCGACAAGAGAGTAGTCGTAGTCGGATGTGGCGCTGTCGGCGCGGGCGTCGCGCGCCTACTCGCGAAGGCAGGCGTCGGACGCTTAGATCTCGTTGATCACGAGACTCTTGGCTGGGAGAACATTCGACGTCATGAGCTTGGTGGCCGTAGCGTCCGCCATTCGAAGCCGGAAGCCTTAGCATCGGACCTACGACAAGACTTGCCGGAGGTGGTCGAAGTGAGGGCTTTCTCGAAAACCATCCAGGACCTCGTCGTGTCCGGGAGCGACATATTGAAGGGTGCGGACCTCATCGTGGCCACTACGGGATCCTTGCACGCCGACAACTACATCGCCGAGCTCGCGCGGCACGGGACTCCACCGATAGCCGTGGTGTTTGGCTGGATGGAGGCATGGGGGGTGGCCGGGCACGCGTTACTGCTGTCGGGAGATGGCGCCCGGTTCACGGATGGGTTTGAGAAGGGCGCGCCTCGGCGTCCGGCATCGCGGAACGATCGTCAGCCGCCCAAGGAATGCGGTAACGCCACGACACCTTTCGGGGCACCTGAGGTTGTCGCGGTCCAGGCGATGATCGCCGAGCTCTGCCTCGATCGATTGCAAGAGTCAGGGTTGGCCGACACGTGGCGGACATGGTGGACTTCGGATCGCAATCTCGCCCGTGCCAAAGGGCAATGGACGGAGGAGTTCAAGGCGATGAAGCCCACGGTGTCGGTGTCAGGAGTGATGGAGCGACAATGGCTGTAACCCTCGAAGATAGTTCAGTCGTTGCTCGGTTCCACCGCGTAACCGTCCGGTTCTCGCCAGACGTGCTCAGGGTCTTCGACGGCTACCGACAGACGGGCTGGTTCAGTAGGGAGGCCGGAGGACAGCTGTTCGCCGACATCGAGGGTGACGTTTGGCGTGTGTTAGCGGCGACTGGCCCCAGGCCGGCGGATCGACGGGGGCGGTTTCATTTTTGGCCGGATCGCAAAGCGGAGCAGAAGGAGATTGACCAGCATTTCGCAACAGGGCTTGAGTACGTGGGGGACTGGCATACACATCCGGAGAAGGCCCCGACGCCGTCTCACGACGATATCGCCAGTATCGAGAGCGTAGTCAGAAATTCGACCTTCTATACTTCGGGTCTGCTACTTTGCATCGTCGGTCTGGCACCGTTTCCAGACGGACTACACGTTTCTTTCCATGCTTAATGGCTGCCGGCTCCGGGACGCAAGGCGGACCGCACTTGCATGGAGTCTGTGCTGCGAAAACTATGTAGGTTGTGGAGATGATGACAGACCAAGAAAAAACTATAGTTGGAAGCCTTTACGGCTTGCTGCGAAGCGTTCGCGATGAAAGCGGAGCACTGTTTTCAGGTATCGGGGTCTTGGTAAGTGACACCCCCGATACGCTTCCTACTTTTCCGTTACGGCCAAGGGCTGTCACGCCCCCCAGAGGGTCTACAACTGAGGTCTTGAGTTCAATATCCAGGGACTCCAGCGATTTCCATGACGGATTCCATCTTCTTTCATCGACCTTGGAGATCAGCTCGCTCTCCCTGTATTTTTCGCCCCCGATCCTGCGGTCGGTGGTAATGCCGCATCCCAACCCAAGGCATGGCGGACGGTACCTGGCAGCCCTGTTCGGGTCGGCGTTGCCAGGCGTGATGGCGGCAGGTGTGGCGAGTGCACATTACGGCGTGGTCATTTTCAAAGACGGTATGGAGGTAGCCACAGATGCCTGATGATGATCGTTCAGTGGAGACCGGGCCGCACGCAGCGACAAGGTCGGACGACGGCGCGTTCCCGACCGTGAGCGGCACTTGGAAGATGGAAATCCATTGGCAACGGGGTGACCGTACCGGAAAGGTCGATGCAACCGCCATCATTCGTCAGAGCGATTGGGGGATCGACATGCAAGTGTATTCGATCGGCTCGGATTCCCGCACGATCCTCGCCAAGCCCAGCCACGAGGTCTCAGGACGCCCCGTCATTCATTACATGTACGAGGTAGAACCCAAGGCTATGTGGTCTGACGCAGTCAACCCATACAAGGGTGCGGCGATCCTTCGACTAAATGAACATACCGGCGAATTGAGCGGGAACTATTGGACCAGCCAATTGTCGAAGGGCTTCTTCAAACTCAGCCGCGAGTCTCAGGCTGCGGTAATGGGACCACAGGGGGAATCGGTGGATGTTTTGTTAATAACAGCCATTGCCGATGAATTTACCGAGGCACGCGCGGTGTTTGGCACCCGTGCTGGGTCGCCTGAAGGCGTGTCGGAATGGCTGCCGCGAAAGACCCATCTCAACGACGATTATCTAGTCGGGTCCTTCGTCGTAGGAGGTGAAGAGCGTTTCAGTATAGCTTTAGCGAAACCGAGTCGCATGGGGTCCGTGAGCACCAGTCCGGTGGCGACAAACCTCGCCAACTATCTCCGACCAAAGTGCCTTGTGATGTGTGGGGTTTGCGCTGGTAACCCAGGCGATGTTGAGCTTGGTGATCTCATCGTCTCGGAGCTTGCCTATCAATACGACGAGGGAAAACGGGAAAAGGACGAGTTCCTCAGCGATATCCGCCAGGCACGAATATCTAAGGAGTGGCTTGCGGCGGCGCAGTCTCTCGATCCTCGTGATCTCCCAAGTTTCGGCCATCCAAATGGTGGGGAGCGCAAATTATGGCTAATGCACAAGCTCTATCAAGGCTTCGATCCGCGCGTGCTGCCAGCGCGTAAACGCTACTTCGCGGACGGGGAGTGGTCCTCGACGCTTGTTGATCTAGAGAAGTCGGGGGAGCTGCTAATAGAGGGGACGTCGATAAAACTTACGGAAGTAGGACGAAGTGCTGTGGAACGGTCACTTGTCATGGATGTCGATCCACCAAAAACACTCCCCTTTGAAATCAAGACTGGCCCAATCGCCAGCGGAAACGTCGTTGTCAAAAATGGCATGACTTGGGACATGTTGAAGCGCAGCGGCGTGCGCACCGTGTTGGGACTCGAGATGGAAGCGGCCACAATCGGTGAGATCGCAAAGCAGTGTGGTATTGGCGAGTGGATCGTTATCAAGGGGGTGATGGACCATGCCGATCCCAACAAGGCGGACCGTTTCAAGCCGTTTGCGGCGCGTGCGTCTGCCGAAGCTCTTCGGAAATTCTTGATCGGCAGATTCTCAGTCTGACAGAGTGCAGGAGCCCACTGAAAGAACATGATCGCGAGGTGAACGGTCCATCGATCCGTTCATCTTGCGGAACCTAGCTGATTGCATTCAATTAACGGTCTGCAACCGCTTGGTTCCTTGGTTCAGGTCGTCGCCTTTCTTAACTGCCGGGCGGGAGGGCTCTTTTGCTTCGATAGAAGTCGAAGCCGCCAAGATTATTGAGGGTGGCGTTTCCAACCAAGCTAGGACGCGCTGCTCCAATCTTGCCGTCACTCCAATGTTGAACAGTCCGCGGGAACCGCCCGCCGCCTACGAGGCCAAGTAGACTTCCGACACATAAAGAAAGCTAAATTCCATAACAACGCCGGGCAGCAATCCATCAATCGAGACCAACGACCACCCGGTTGCGGCCGCCGTTTTTGGCTTTGTAAAGGGCGACGTCGGCGCGTTTTATCAGCGCCGCTACTGTATCCGCCCCTTTGAAAACCGAAGACACGCCAACGCTGACAGTAACTTCGGTCGTCTTTCCCTCACGACCGATGGCAAATGGCACCTGGGCGATTTCAGCGCGAATGCGTTCGGCGACCTTTTCGGCCACCGTGCTATCTGTGTCCGGCATCACCACTACGAATTCATCGACCCCATAAACGCATGCAAGGTCGATACCGCGCACATTCTTGCGTAGCCGGCGCGCGCACTCGCGCAGCACGTCGCCACCTGCCTCGTGACCGTGTGTGTCGTTGACCGACTTTAGAAGGTCGATGTCGGTGATTATCACCGACAATGGTCGCTGGCGCGCCACCGCACGATCGAACAACGTCTGTAGATGGCTATCGAGGTAACGGCGGTTGTGCAGCCCGGTTAGTCCATCGGTCACCGCCATCTCGATGGTTTGGGTGACGCTGGCGCGAAGCTGGTCATTGTAGCGTTTGCGGCGCACTTGCGTACGCATCCGCGCCACCAGCTCCTGCTGGTCTATAGGCCGCATGAGGTAGTCGTTGATGCCGAGTTCGAGGCCGCGGATGATCCGCCCCTCCTCGCCTTCCTCGGCCAGAAGGATGATCGGCAGGAAGCGGGTGCGATCGAGCGAACGCAATTGCGAGCATAGCCGCAGCGGATCGAATTCGGCAAAAGCCATCGAGATCACGACGCATTCATAGGGCGCTTCGGCAGCCTGGAAGAAGCCGGCATGCGGGTCGGTGGCAATGTCGAGATCGGCACTGTCGCGCAGCATCTTCTGGATGCGCTCAAACGAAGATTTGCGCTCGTCAATCAGCAGAACTTTTGGCGTCGCGTTTTCGGACGTGAAGGTGCGGCTCAACACCTCCTCGATGCCGATGTTGCGTGTGGTCGAGGCACGCAGGCGCAATTCGTCAGTCAGCGACTTCAGCCTGACCAGGCTTTTCACGCGCGTCATCAGCTGCAGGTCATTGACCGGCTTGGTCAGGAAATCGTCGGCGCCGGCCTCGAGACCGCGCACTCGGTCCGCAATCTGGTCGAGCGCGGTGATCATCACCACCGGAATATGCGATGTCGCCGGATCGCTCTTCAGCCGCCTGCAGACCTCGAACCCGTCCATGCCGGGCATCACGTCGAGCAGCACTACATCGACCTTGCCATTTTCGCAGGTTTCGATGGCGTCGAGTCCGTTGGACGCCGTCAGCACCTCAAAATATTCGGCAAGCAGCCGGACTTCGAGCAATCTCACATTGGCAGGAATGTTATCGACGACAAGGATGCGCGCGGTCATGACGAGATGTTCTCCTGAAGAACGTATTTCGTCGATTGCCCGGCTTGGAGCTGATTGAACACTACCGACGACAATGAATGGCGGCTTCCGGCGTCTTCGACAAGAGCCAGTGAACGTCTCGAACTAGGCGCAAAGCGGCCAATCACGTCGTGGCAATTAGATGCATATGGTTCCAAAAAGGGGGAGATGGTCTTGGCCATCTCTCCCCCGCGAATGCCGCCTGCGCAAAGCGGGGCCGCCCGCTCGCAAGGCGGCGAATGACCGACATCCTCTGACTTGGTCCGAGCCGCCCCGCTCGACGCGCAGCCCAGCTCCGCTCGCCGGCATTCGCCCCCCTCTCTGCCGCGCGCTCACGCGCCCCCGGAAGGCATGCCGAGGGGCATGCCTTCGGCATGTAACGTGAAAGGACCAGAACCATGACGACCAATGAAACGAGCGCGAAGACCGGAACCGCCAGCGCGAGCGGCACGGAAGTTTTCATTCCGCTGAACAAGCTCAAGAAGTCGCCTCGCAATGCGCGCAAGATGCCGCACAGCGAAGCGATCATCGAGGCCTACGCGGCCAGCATCGCCGCCAAGGGCATCCTGCAAAACCTTGTGATTGAGCCGGAGTTCGACGGCGAGGGCGCGGAAACAGGGTTCTACTTCGTCACCATCGGCGAGGGCCGCAGGCTGGCGCAGTTACTGCGTGTGAAGCGCAAGCAGATCAAGAAGACCGAGCCGATCCGCTGCGTCATCGACACCGTCAACGATGCGCATGAGATCAGCCTGGACGAGAACATCACCCGCGAGGACATGCACCCCGCAGATCAGTTCGAGGCGTTCCGCGACCTTCACGAGAACAAGGGATGGGGTGCGGAGGCAATCGCCGCCCGCTTCGGCATTACCGCACATGTCGTGCGGCAGCGCCTGCGGCTTGGCGCGGTCAGTCCCAAGTTGATGCAGGTCTACCGCGAGGGCGATTTGACCCTCGATCAGCTGATGGCTTTCGCCATCACGGACGATCATGCCCGGCAGGAACAGGTTTTCGAAAGCCTCACCTACAATCGCGAGCCCTACGTCATCCGCCGCGAACTGACGCGGACGCATGTTGCGGCGAACGACCGCCGCGCCGTCTTCATCGGCGCGGAAGCCTACATGGAAGCCGGCGGTGCCATCCTGCGCGACCTGTTCACCGAGGATCGCGGCGGCTTCTACGAGGATGCCGCTTTGCTCGACCGCTTGGTGATTGAGAAGCTGCAAGGCATCTCTGAAACCGTCAGGCAGGCCGAGGGTTGGAAATGTGCAGATGTCCATATCGACTTCCCCCACGCAAACGGCTTGCGCCGTACCTACCCACAGCCGGTGGATTTGTCGGAGGAAGACAAAGCTGCCTACGCAAGGGCATCCGACGAGTTCAACCGGCTCACAGATGAATGGAATAGCGCCGAGGAACTGCCGGACGATGTTGATCAGCGTTTCGGCAAACTTGAAGCCGAGATCGAGCGCATCGACGCTCTGCGTCACGCCTACGATGCTGATATTGTTTCGCGTGGTGGCGTGTTCGTCGTGCTTTCCCATGATGGAGCGGCGCGCATCGAACGAGGTTTCATCCGCGCCGAGGATGAGCAGGTGGGACCGGAAGCGGAAACGCTTCCAGACGGCGAGGACTACGCCGTCAATGACGATGGCGAGATCATCGAAGACGGAAGCGGTTCGGATTCCGATGGTGGCAGCCACGAAGAAGCGGAGGATGATGGCAAGCCGTTGTCGGACCTTCTTATTCGCGACTTGACCGCTTATCGTACGCTTGGGCTTCGCCTTGCGCTTGGCGAACAGCCGGACATTGCCCTTGTTGCGGTTACCCATACGCTTGCGGCGCAGACCTTCTATCAGGGTGCTGATGCCCACTGCCTCGAAATCCGCCCAACCAGCGTCTACCTCGCCGGTCACGCGGACGGCATCGAAGATACGGCGGCAGGCAAGGCATTGGCAGATCGACATGCGGAGTGGGCTGCGGACATGCCTCGCGATGTGGCCGACCTGTGGGGCTTCATCGCCTCACTCGACCACGCCAGCGTCATGGCGTTGTTCGCCCATTGCGCCTCGCTCACCGTCAATGCCGTAAAGCAGCCTTGGGAGCGCAAGCCTTGCGCCCACGAGACAGCGAACAGGCTGGCGACAGCGGTCAACCTCGACATGACAGCACATTGGACGCCAAGCGTCCGGACGTATCTCGGGCGCATCACCAAGGCACATATCCTCGACGCCGTGCGCGAAGCTGCCAGCGAAGACGCGGCAGAGAGGCTGTCGGACCTGAAAAAGCAGCCAATGGCGGAGGCCGCCGAGCAGTTGCTCGCCGGGACTGGATGGCTACCTGCGCTCTTGCGCACCGAGCAACCTGCGATGTCGGTTGAACGGCAGGACGAGGCAGCAGATGCCAGATCGGCGGATTTTGCCGAACTGGAGCCGAAACCCTCTCAGCCAGATACAGCCGAGGAAGCCGAGGCCTTCAACGTTGCCGCCGAGTGACCGCAATGGGTCGGAGCCGCCACGCGGCTCCGACTTGCCTTTCGAGAATTTTCCGGCCGCGCCAATGACGCGGCCGGACACCTCGACAGCACAAGGTTTTGCAAGCGGTGGAACCCAGAACGTCCCTGACACGAATGTCTCCCCGGCGTGCCATCGCCCACGTGAGGTGCCTGTGCGGATGCGTCCCATTCCCGGCAATGCCTCACCATGCGCAGAAGTCAGCGTAGTTGGATCGTTCGGCGATGCGGCGGAGGATCGGGCGTGATGAAATGTTCTTGGCTATCGACCTCAACCGGGCTCGCATCCAGTCGACTGAAACGCGAAATCGTCACGATGGTTGGCGGCTTGGAAGCCGCTGCGTTCAGCAATCAGTCGGTCGTCTTCGGTGCCACCCGAAACTCGATGGCGGGTCAGTCCAAAGATGAAGGAAATCGGCCGTTCCTTTTTCATCCGTTGGAGGACGGGCCGTATACTCTGGCGTTTGGCCCAGTTCTTTGACAGGACGGAGAAGCGCCACAGCACGGACGACATCAGCTGTGACAGATCGCAGCCTGGTGGCGGTTCCTTCCGCTAATTCCAAGCTACGCCCACGGCGTCCTCGAATGGATTGGGTCTGACCGAAGACCGACTTCGCTGCACTCAGTCTCGATCGTCTTCCCGCAACGACGCCACTGCGTTTTCTTCCCCTGTCCGCTGCGCGTCCATTCCTCGCGGTTCAAGAAAGCCTCGCGTCGCCGTCTTCCACTTCGTTTCAGCCCCTTCGGGGTGCGGACCGATCGTCCCCGGTCTCACGACCACCATCGAGGCCGCGATGGGCGCGGTCCGAGAAAAACAGAAGGAACCACCACAATGGCTACGATCGGCACTTTCTCCCGCACCGCCAACGGCTTCTCCGGCTCGGTCAAGACCCTCGACCTCAACGTCAAGACGGTGACGTTCTCTCCGGCCGATGGCGAAAATGAAAAGGGTCCCGACTTCCGAATCTTCGCCGGCGCCACCGAGTTCGGGGCGGCATGGAAGAAGACCTCGCGCGAGGGACGCGACTACCACTCTGTCAAGCTCGACGATCCCAGCTTCCCCGCTCCGATCTATGCGAGCCTGGTCGAGACCGACACCGAGGGCGACTTCTCGCTCATCTGGTCCCGCCGCACCGCAGAGTGATCCGACTCAACACGAAGCCCCGCTGCAAGGCGGGGCTTCGCCATGTTCAGGTCCTACACAGCCCGGCACGTCCGCCAGGGTGCAGAGGTCTAGGCTTTTGCTGGTGCCTTGCGCGTCTTCTTCAGCGGCGACTTGATGGCTGCCGCAGTCGTCGTCGCTGCTGCCGCACGAGCAGGCCGTTTTGGTTTTTCCGACGCGGCAGGCGTGGGCGCAGCCGCCTTGCGCCCGAGCCCTATTGATTTCGCCAGGGCCGAGCGCGTGGCGGCGTAATTCGGCGCCACCATCGGATAGTCGGAGGGCAGGTTCCATTTCTGCCGGTATTCGTCGGGGGTCAGATTAAAATGCTGAAGATGCCGCTTGAGCGATTTGAATTTCTTTCCGTCTTCCAGACAGATGATGAAATCCGGCGTCACCGACTTCTTGATCGATACCGCCGGTTCCTGCTTGATCACCGGCTCTATCGTCGGCGTGCCGATGCCTTTCAAAGCGGCATGGATATCGCCGATCAACTTCGGCAGCTCGGCGACCGGCAGTGGATTGTTCGACACATAGGCGGCGACAATGTCAGCCGCTATGGACACGGTATCCAGTTGACCGTCTTGTTCGAGAGCAGTGGTCATCTAATTTCCTCTTATTGTATCGGACGAATTGAGCGACGTTTGATTTCCCCGTCCCGCCAATGAGGCAAATAGTACGTTTCTCTGTAAAATCCAAATCTCTTGCACAACATTATAAGAGTAAGCTTCGCATTCATCGTTCTGATCGACTGCGGATACCCTTGTAGACTCGATGGGAAGCGAGGAACTTCCCCTCGCTTCCCCGCCAATGCCGCCTGTGCAGAGCAGGGCCGCAGGCTCGCAAAGCGGCCCGACAGCAGCAACAGTGGCCATCAATTTCCATCCGCTCCGCTCGACCGTGCAACCCGGCTTCGCTCGCCGGCATTGGCCCCCATCACTCCCGCGCGCTCACGCGCCCCCGGAAGGCATGCCGGGGGACATGCCTTCGGCATTGACGGAAAAAGGAGTGAGCACAATGAACATGACCACCATTATCAACAGCGAGAGCAACAGGCAGGAACAGGTGGCTTCCAGCGGCTTTCGCGTGGATATCTCGCGCGGCGAGAGGATCGGACGAGTTTCCTCCGAATGGTTTTCGCGTCCCGATGACGAGCGCTATCTGAGCCTTACCGAGCTCTATGATGCCGTGAAGCAGCGCGCGGACCGAGCGACCGCCCGCACCGTTGAGAGCCGCGCCGTGCGCGTGGAAGCTACCCGCGACAATGCAGAGCGGCTTTCGCTTATCGTTCCCGGACAGGAGCAGCCAATCGCGCCGACGCATTGGAGCTTCGGCCAGCTTTGCAGCCTTGTCAGCGCGCCGGCCACCTATATGCGCCAGCTGCCCGCGCCGCTTGCTGGCATCAATTTGCAGCATGGCCTTTTGAGCCATCGGGCGGAGTTGATGAAGACGCTCGAGACGGAAGACGGACGCATTGAGCTTCGCGCCGTCACGGGTCCGGACTATGGCCGCATCTGGGATCACGAGCTTGTCGCCGCCGTCATGAAGATAGCGGGCAACGGAACTGGCGACACTATCTGGAAGGTGCCGGGCGTTCTGGACTGGGCGACGATGACGCACAATCCATTCGTGGACGTGACCAAGGACACCACGACGCTTTACGCCAGCGACCGCGACGTGTTCCTGTTTCTGGTGGACGACACACACCCGATCGAAGCCGGACGGCTTCCGAATGGCGAGCCTGATTTGTATTTCCGAGGGTTCTATTGCTGGAATTCGGAAGTCGGTTCGAAGACCCTGGGCATTGCGAGTTTCTATCTGCGCGCCGTCTGCATGAACCGCAATCTGTGGGGCGTGGAGGGTTTCGAGGAAATCACAATCCGGCACTCAAAATTTGCCGCGCAGCGTTTTGCCCATGAGGCAGCGCCGGCTTTAGCTAGCTTTGCGAACTCAAGCCCGGCGCCGTTCATCGCTGGCATCAAGGCCGCGCGTGAGAAGATCGTAGCCCGCACCGCCGAGGACCGCGAAAGCTTCCTGCGCAAGCGCGGTTTCTCCAAGGGCGAAACGGGCAAGATCATCGAGACTGTGTTGCAGGAAGAAGGTCACCCACCCGAAAGCATCTTCGATTTTGTTCAAGGCATGACAGCGCATGCCCGCGCCAAGCCGCATCAGGATAGCCGGCTGGAGCTTGAAGGAAAGGCGAAGGCACTGTTGGAAAAGGCGGCGTGAACGAACGAAAGGCCGCACGGCGAACGTCTCGCCGCGCGGCCTTTCTGGTCCGCCACATCAACCGGATTGTCTTATCATAAGAATATCTAGCGACCAGATCATCGGGGTCGGCGCGTGCGGTCGCTTTTATGAAACACGGCGGCCGCTCGCCGGGCTCCGCCCGGCTCGCGATGCGACTGCTGTCATGGAGGCACAACAAGACAAATGAGGCCGAATGACTCGCTATTTTGTGACGCGCGATAGAGGGCGCCTTAGAAGGTCCGCGGCCTCAATCCCGAGAACATTTGCCAACTTGTCGACAACGTCGATCGTCGCGCCGTAGACGCTGCGCTCCAACGCGCTGATGTAGGTGCGATCGACTTCCGCGCGGTGAGCCAGCTCTTCTTGCGAAAGCCCAGCCGCCTGCCGATGCCGCCTCAGATTGCGTGCAAACACCTCGCGTATTTCCATGCCCGCGAGTGCAGCGTCTTGTCGAGTATTCAACCACGGAGTATTCTCTACAAAATGACTTCAAAGATGGAAATCGCGTTTGCTCAAACCACTGCTTGATCCCGATGTTGCCGACGTTGCTCCAGACTCCTCGATCTTGACCGGATACGACGAGGAGCGGCTGCTCACCTACATCCGCCTGCTCGACGCGGCGGCCGAAGACGCGGACTGGCGCGAGGTCGCCAGGATCGTCCTGCACATCGATCCTGAGCAGGAACCGGAGAGAGCGTTCAAGTCCTGGGAGACCCATCTTGCCCGCGCGCGGTGGATGACGACGAGTGGTTATCGGTATCTTCTGGCGGGCGGTGCGCCCCATTAGGTGCAGCCTGCCATGCGCCACGCTTTGCTGAATCAGCACAGCGGTTTGCTGACTCTCCAACTACCCAGCACGCGCATCGACGCCGATGCTGATTCCGAAGCTCGCAGCCAAGTGCTGGCATCGGGAGAGGACCTGGCAAATTGCAAGGCGATTGGACCAATCCAGCGGCCTATGTGCACATGCGCGACTACGAAGCGCCCGAGTTCGCTGCCGAATACCTGATCCGGAACGACGCCTTCATCGCCGAGTGCAGTCAGCTTGCGTCGCTGGGCGCAAATACCGGAGACCTGCTCGGACCAACTGACTTCGCCGCACGCTGGGGCGCGCGATTTCACTGTCACCGGTAACGGACTTCCATCTGCCGAGAACATCGTCTGGACGGAACAGGCCTCGCCGCGCGTGCTCCGGGCCACACGGATGCCTGCCTCGATTGGCTCATCGTATCGGAGCGTGTTACCTAGCGAACTCAGCAACGCTAGCGTTTGGGAGCAGGGCGAAGACCTTGAGGCTCTTTGGTCGGCTTCGACCGCAACGCATCGCCTGATTGCCGAGAGTTGCGACGGTTCACTTGGCATCAATGCCATCATTCTCCCGCTCGACGAAGCCTTCGAAACAAGACTGGACGCCGCACGCCAGTTCTGGCGGGCACTAAACGGTCGATCGCCCGGCCCAGTCTATGGCGCGCTGCCCCAGCAGACGAAGATCAGGCATATCCTCAATCTGCGCGCTCACGACGCCCGCCGCGCAGCGGCCTCCTCTCGCATGATCGCGGAGGCGCTGCTGTCACGAGATCCAATCGTGCCACGAGATTGGCGCGACCATCACCTCAGGCACAAGGTACGGGCGATCCTGCAAAGAGCGGATCGCCTGGTCGCCGGCGGCTACCGCGACCTTCTTTTCTATCCACACAGCCGCAGCCCGAAATCCCGGCGCTGAAGCCCCTCTTCGAGGGGTAGCAAAAACACATCCCCCGATGTTTGCCCTCCCTCGCTTTTCCTCAATTCGACCATCGTCCGTTTCGCGCGTCCCGGCAGGCCAGGATGACAGCAAAACCGGATGGAGATCGAGCGATGTCGAAGGGTCCCGCGGACGCGCCCCAAAAATACCTGCGAACCAAGGAGGCTGCACCCATCGTCGGTCTTTGTGCTCGCACGCTGGAAAAGCACCGGACCTATGGGACCGGTCCTAAATACCGCAAGGTCGGTGGGCGCGTGCTCTACGACATCGATGACCTGCACGCCTGGATCGAACTCGGCGCGCGTACCTCCACCAGTGATGCGAACGCGACCTTTGTTCCGCCGGCCAAGCCCCATGCCGCGCGCGCGCCTGCCTATGCCGGCCGGCGCGATCGTGACTCCTGACAGCACGGGTGGCGTCAGTGCAGTACCGCTCCGAAGGCCAGCTTGACCTGTTTCACGCGCGCGCCAGCGTCGTCACGCCGCGCGACGCGCAGGATCTCATGTCGTGGCCGTTCTTCTCGCTCGCCAAATCCCGCCGCGTCACGCCGATTGACTTTCACATGGGAGATGTGTCGATCCGTGTCGAGGCGACCCTCGAACATGGGATGGCGACCATCTGGGACGCCGACATTCTGATCTGGGCGGCCAGCCAGATCGTCGACGCACGAGACAACGGCCTTCGTACGTCGCGTTTGATGGCGGCAACTCCCTATGAGATTCTTGCCTTCATCGGCCGTGGCGATTCCGCCCGCAGCTACGACAGACTGAAGGCTGCACTTGACCGGCTGCAGTCGACCACCGTTGCCACATCGATCCGACAGCCGGCCGAACGGCGGCGGCATCGTTTCTCCTGGATCAACGAGTGGAAGGAGCGAATGGACGCCAGCGGCCGCCCGCTCGGCATCGAGCTCATCCTGCCCGACTGGTTCTATGCCGGCGTTCTCGACGATGCTCTGATCCTCACCATTGATCGTGAGTACTTTGGGCTGACGGGGGGCCTGGAGCGATGGCTCTACCGTCTGGTGCGAAAACATGGGGGCCGCCAAACCTATGGTTGGAGCTTTGATCTCCACCATCTCCATCTGAAGTCAGGCGGTCTGTCGCCCTTCAAGCGCTTCACCTTCGACCTTCGCGAGATCGTCGGTCGCCAACCCCTGCCTGGCTATCGGCTGGCACTCGTCATCGATGCTGACGGTCGATCGCGCCTGACCTTTCAACCCACCCCGCCAGAATCGTACGCGGCGCAACGCGCGTCGCGCGCCAGAACGACCAAGGCTGTGAAATGACTGTGGACAGCCCCGTGCTATCAGGAACCGCAACTCCCGTGCCATCGGGAACCGGGTTCCCGTGCTATCAGGAACCGGATTCGATCCTAAGCCATTGTGGCGATTGCCGAACCGGCTCCTCTAACGTTTCTAACCGAGAATCCTTCGGATTCTTTCTAACGCGAAGCGCGGGTCGGCGAGGCTGTGGGCGACGGCCGAGCCCTGATCTTTCGGCGATGCCGAGAGCGATCGACGTCCACTGCTCTTACCGAAACAAGATCACTTTTTCCGCCCCTCGCTTCGCCATGCTTGCTCGTGGCCTCCTGTCATGGAGGCCGGCATGAGCGATCTCACCTCGGTCGAACTGGTGTGGCTGAAGAAGCGCATCGAGAACCACATCCGCTTCGGCACGGTTGCTTCGAACAGGAACATCGACCGCACTCGTCGTGCCGTCACCTTCACGCCTGGCAGCATCTTCGCTTTCGTCCGGTGGATGGGCAACGACTTCGGCACCGTCGCGTCCCGCATCGACATACTGCGTGCAGTCGCCGCCGGTCGGCGCTGCTCGACCGTCGCCTATGTGCGCCCTGGCGCCGAGATCCTGCTCACAGCGATCGGATGGCGGAACGTCGAAAAGGTGCTGAAGATCATCGACGCCATCGAGGCTATCGGCATCGAACCTGTCGATGTGTCACCGGATTACTGGCGCCATGCCCACTGTAGGTTTGCCGGGCGCGAGGCGCCCAGGCCCTACACGCGCCAGCGCCATGAAGCCTGGCTCCTGCGCCGCAGGATTGAACCATGAGCATGCGCGCAACGATCATCGCAGGAATGCTTTGCGGCGGGGTTCTCGCCGTCGCTCCGGCATGGATCGCCCATCGCCCGAGCTTCATCTGGAACGCATCTGCAAGCGTCCCCATCGGGTTGTATCGTGTCGAGCCGGCCAGCAGGATCGACGTCGCCGACATCGCCGTCGTCATGCTGCCTGAACCGCTCGCGAGCTTCCTGGCTGAGCGTCAATATCTACCGCACGGCGTGCCGCTTCTGAAGCGCGTGTTAGCGCTCCAAGGCACGACTGTCTGCCGGGAGGGCACCGCTACCATCACCCATGACGTGACCGTTGGACTTGCGCGCGAGCGCGATAGTCGCGGCCGATCGTTGCCCGTCTGGCAGGGCTGCCGCGTGATCGCCGACGGCGAAGTCTTTCTCATGAACCGGGATGTCGCCGACAGTTTCGACGGCCGGTATTTCGGGCCGTTGCCGCTCACTTCGATCATCGGTCGCGCTGTTCCTGTGTGGGTGACCCGCCGCACCGCTCCAACGCCGAATATTCTCAAAGATCCCGTTCCCGGCGAGCCGTGAGGCTCGTGCCAATCATCGTCAAACGCTCATGAAAGGAGCACTGCAATGGCCCAGATCGGCACCTTCACCCGCAACAACGACGGCTTCTTCGGCAACGTCTCGACGCTGACGCTCGACGCGAAGCTCGCCATCCTGCCTGCCGAGAAATCGGATGCCGACAACGCGCCGGACCACCGCGTCTTCTGCGAAGGAATGGAGATCGGTGCGGCGTGGGAACGCACTGGCGAGAAGGCCGGCGCCTATCTCTCCGTCGCCATCGACGATCCCTCCTTCATACAAGCGATCCGCGCCAATCTGTTCCAGTCCGATGCCGAGAAAAATGTCTGGGCCTTGCACTGGAGCCGGCCGTCCAAGCGTGCCGAGTGAGGCTGATCGGATGCCTCGACCCCGCGACAGCGAACCGCTCACAGCAAACCCTTTGATCGATCGGGCGCTGGTCAAACCCTTCGACCCGATCGCCTGTCAGGCCGCCGCCGCGCACAGCGAAGGTCAAGGGCGGCCGGACGCTTGCCAATCGCTGCGGACGCTCATCGCCGAGCTGTTTGCGGCAAGCAAGTCCGGCCGGCGAAGCCTTGCCCTTGACGGAAGCGAGCACGGTGGCAGGGTTTTCGCACGTCGGGACGGCGGTGCATGCGCTGCCGTCCACAGAGGCACGGCCATTCTATCCGCATGCGTGATCCTCATCCTCTCAGTATCCGCAATTTGCGCGGAACCACTATCGCGCAATGAGCGGCCGGCGCGTCCGAGCAGCAAGACTTGGTCCGCCGACCCCTGGTCTGTGCATATCCAGGAGGCTGCAAAGCGGTTTGCCCTTTCCGAGCGATTGCTGCGCGCCGTCATGCAGGTCGAGAGCTTTGGCGATGTTCATGCTGTGTCGAGCAAGGGCGCGATGGGCCTGATGCAGATCATGCCGGCGACGTGGGAAGAACTGCGGATCAAGCATCATCTTGGCGACGATCCTTACCAACCGCACGACAACATTCTTGCCGGCGCCGCTTACCTCCGCGAGATGCTCGACCGCTTCGGCCGGAACGGCTTCCTTGCTGCCTACAATGCCGGTCCCAGGCGCTACCAGGAACATCTTGCGACGGGCCGGCCGCTGCCGCGAGAGACAGTCGACTACGTCCGAAAACTCGTGCCGCTGATCAACGGTGCGGTTCCCATTCCAACTCGCGCACGACATGGAGCGGGCAGAGCGAGCGCACTCGAAGCGTCGATTTTCGCGCACGTCGTGAACACACGGAATAGCTCGGTTCCGCAGGGTGAGCGCGAGACTGATGTTCCCGTAGAGACCGTCTTCACGGCGACCCGTTCACCCAGCGTGCGAGCACCCGTGGACAAAGCGGTCACCGATCTTACGGCCCTTGTACCGCAACCGGACGGCTCGCGCAGTGAAGGCGTATCAGTCCGAACCCCGCTGTTCGTAATCCGTTTGTGCAGACCTCCGCCGCGACTCCACAATGATCTCAGCATTCCTGGTCAATCGCATTCCGACCTGTTCCGTCGCGGAAATTGCGGCGGGAGGGTTGGCCGTGAGAGAGGGCGAAGAGGGATGGCAGGATAAAGGGCCGCGATGTGCGGCTCGGTCGGGGTGTTGGATCTCAAGGGTTTGCGCACCGGTTCTGCGATGTGCGCGAGAAATCCGCGATGTGCGCGATCAGCAATTTCTCAAAGTTTTCAACAGAAGCCGCACCTCGCGGGAAGAATGCTCATGAGCACGGATAACGAATTCCGCGTCCGGCCTGGCCGCATTCGTTCCCGGGCCAGTCAGCGTGCACGCCCCTTCATCTCCCAGGCACTGGCCGCTGCACAAAGGGCAGGGGGACATATCTCGCGCAAGGGAAACGTCATCTCCTCGCGCGCCTCGACGTTCGGTCGTGGCAGGTCGGCGAGCATCCGCGCCAATCGGCTCATTAACGGCCGCTCACGCGGCGCCGTCGTAAAGGCACGCGTTGTCCGGCAGTTCAGGGGATCGACGCCGCTGGCCGCCCATCTCAAATATCTTGGTCGCGAGGGTGTGGCCCGCGATGGCGAAAAAGCAAAAATGTTCGGGCCGGACGAGGACGGGGCTGATCATGATGCCTTCTCAGAACGCTGCAAGGATGATCGGCACCATTTCCGTTTCATCGTCTCTCCTGATGATGCCCAAGAGTTGGGTGACCTCAAGAGTTTTGCTCGCGGCCTCATGGTCGATATGGAGCGCGACCTCGGCACCAACCTCGACTGGATCGGGATCGATCACTGGAACACCGAACACCCTCACGTCCACATTCTGGTGCGCGGCGTGGCCGATGATGGCGAGAACCTCGTCATCTCACGCGACTACATCCGCCAGGGCATGCGCGACCGAGCAAGCGACATTCTCACCCAGACGCTGGGGCCTCGGACCGACAATGACATCCGCCGAACAGTCGAACGGCAGATCGACACCGAGCGGTGGACACAGCTCGATCGCCAGCTTGTTCGCGATGCCGATCGCCTTGGTATCATCGATCTCGCGCCGCTCCGCAGCCACGAGCCCGACGAGTTCCTCACGCTTAAGATCGGGCGGCTGCGCAAGTTGGAAGGGCTTGGCCTCGCCAGCGAGATCCGTCCTGGCCAGTGGACCATTGCGGAGGAGGCTGAGACGACGTTGCATGCGCTCGGCGAGCGTGGCGACATCATCAAGCGCATGCATCGCAGCCTATCCGGCCGTGGCGCCGAGAGACGCGCGGCCGACTATGTCCTTGCAACTGAGCAGACAGCCAATCCTGTCATCGGTCGGCTGTTGGAGCGGGGGCTCGACAACGAGCTGCGGGGCTCGGCATATGCAGTCGTCGATGGTGTCGACGGACGCGTCCATCACATCCGGTTTCAAGATCTCGACGCAACCGGAGATTCCGCGCCGGGCTCGATCGTTGAACTGCGCCGCTACGAGGATGCAAAGGGCCGCGGTCGTGTCGCGCTCGCCATCCGTTCAGACTTCTCCATCGAGGAGCAGATCAGTGCCGGCGGCGCGACTTGGCTCGACCGTCAGCTTGTCGCGAGCAAACCCGCCGAAATCGGGGAGGGCGGCTTCGGCCAGGAAGTGAAACAGGCGCTTCAGGTTCGCACCGATCATCTTGTCAAGGAGGGCCTCGCACGACACGAAGGTCAGCGCGTCATCTTCGCTCATAACCTGATCGACACGCTACGCGATCGCGAGGTGAACGCACTTAGCGCTCGGCTCGCGGCCGAGACCGGACTGCCGTTCGCGAAAGCTTCTGAAGGCGACGAAGTAGCTGGCATCTATCGACAGAGGTTTTCGCTCGTCTCCGGCCGCTTCGCGATGATTGATGACGGGCTCGGCTTCGGGCTTGTGCCTTGGTCGCCGTCTGTCGAGCGGCAGCTGGGAAAGCATGTTTCCGGCCTCATCGGTGCAGGGGGCGGAGTGGATTGGACCTTTGGAAAGAAGCGAGCACTTGGATTGTGAATCCAGACGATATCGTGCATCCGTGTCCTGCAGCGGAACTCCAGATCTGGTCAAACGGCATGCCGGTCGAAGTGATGATCGCCGCGCCCAAAAGCAGCCGCTCATTTAGTGCACCAAAGAATGGCTGCTGCGCCCGCGGGTGAGTTCGATCGAGTTCGCTAGGGTAAAGCGGAGGTCGCGTCCTGACGCAAGCGGTGCCGGCGAGACGGAACGCGCTTTGTGCGCGCGGCTGTCGCCGTCTTCCATTCCGCCTCGGAATAACAGCTAGTCGCACAGCGTCGCTACAGCCTATCTCGCTGAAGGCTCACTGTTCTTACAGGCAAAACGCCTCTGCGGACGCCGGGAGCGGATGATCAGTTGAGCGATGGAGACCATAGTGAACACAAATGTCCAAATCACCCCGCGAGCGGCGGGGGCTCTGGCTTTCAGCCCTGACGGAGTCCTCTTCTTGGGCGACAACAAGCTCGGAGCCGTCTTCGCCTTCAAGACGGAACGGGGCCAGGCCCCAGCCTCGCTGGATCCCTTCCTCTTCGAGTCGATTGACGAGAAGATCGCCGAGGCGCTGGGCGTGACGGTGAAGAGCTTGGTGATGAACGGGATGGCCATCCATCCCGTCACGCGGGAGCCATACCTGTCTGTCGGAGTGCGCAACGGCGATCGCCTGGAGCCCGCGGTCGTGAGCGTCTCGCTTTCCGGTGAGGTCCGCCCCTTCGATCTCTCATCGTCGAAGAGGACAGTACACAGGCTGACCGACGTTCCCGACGAGGACAAGACCTTTAAGTCGCGGGCCGGTTCTTTCCCCTATCCGCCGGCCGCGGTCTTCGACGAGAAGGCGCGCACGCCGCTCCGATCCATGACGATCGTGGATCTGAAGTTTCACAATGGCGATGTGTTCGTCGCCGGCGTCTCGAACCAGGAGTTCTCCTCCACGCTGCGGCGTATCCCCTATCCGTTCACTGGCGCCGCCAGCGAGACCCAAGTGGAAATCTACCACCTCGCTCACGGCCACTACGAGACGCGGGCGCCGATCCGGACCATGCAGTTCGCCACCATCAATGGCGAGGACACGCTCGTCGCCGCCTACGCATGCAGTCCGCTCGTCACCATTCCGGTCTCAGACTTGAAGCACGGCGCAAAGGTGAGAGGCAAGACGATCGGCGACATGGGCAACGGCCAGCCCATCAGCATGGTCGCCTTCCGGGATGGGGACGAGGACAAGCTGTTCATCACCAATCTCAGTCGCGGCCCCATGATCGTTCCGCTCTCGGGTATCCGCTCCGCTGAAGGCTACACGCCCGAGAACCGGCCGACCCAAGACAAGATGCTGGACCAACACCCTACCATGCCGGCCGGGCCGGTCGGCAAGCAGGTGCTGTTCGTCGGGTCGTCGTTGCGGGCCGACCTGTTCAGCGACCGCTTCTTCGTCTCCCTGACCCGCTACGCAGATACCGGCGATCTGACGCTCGAGACCCTGATGACCAGCCCGCTTCCCGGACGGTTAGACAAGATCTGGGTGGAGTTCGATTTCCCGGGCGCCCAGTTCCCACCGAAGCCGTCGGCGTGAACGGCGGGCGTGACTTTTGAAGGCGCCAGAGATGCGGATCCAAACTTCGCCAGACATGCCGATGCGCATCTCTCCTCAAGCCAAGGTCCTTCCCGCCAACATGCTGCGTTTCTATATACATTTTCCGAGGCCAGGAGAGGCGCACTTCGATCGTGACCAACTCTGGCTCCTGAACGACGAGGAGCAGGTTGTGCCTGACCCCTTCCTCGTCCTCTCACAGGAGCTCTGGTCCATTGATGGGTGCCGCCTGACGGTGCTGATGGAGCCAGGAAGGATCAAGCGCGGTCTTGGCGTAGATCCGTCTCACGAGCCGGCGCTTGTCGTCGGGCGCACGTACAGCCTTGTCGTCACGGCCCTCGGGCAAACGGTGCGTCACACCTTCCGTGTAAGCGGTCCCGTCCTGGAGGCGATCGACGAGGCGGCCTGGCGGATCGTCTCCCCAAATGTGGGGAGCCTCGATCCCGTCGCCGTACACTTCGGACGCGTTATGGACGCTGCCCTTTGCGAGGATGAGATCAGAGTCTTGACGTCTTGCGGAGCGGTCGTCGCGACGCGGCTGTCCCTCTCATCCGATGGAACAGCAATGCAGCTTATCCCGGGCCACCCCTGGAGCGCGGGGGAGCAAAGTCTCGTCGTGTCAGACCGTTTCGAAGACGTTTGCGGCAACAGGTTAGGCGAGGCTCTGGACCATGACGTGGGCGTGGCCGGGCGCCCCCGGACCGGGACAATCAACTTCACGCCGCACCGCTTCGGCTAATAGACCGGCAGTAAGTAGGCAGGAAGTCGATGCCGGCTCCCTCAAAAGTCTCCCAACGTCGGCACTCCTGATTGGCATTCATTCCCCGCCGGAATGATGGATATGTCTGCATGCTGTCTACCGGGCATCGATCGAACGAGTGCAAATGACCGTACTCCGTCTGTCGAGCGTCTGCTCGACAGGTCAGATTGCGGGCCTCGGCTCGTGGCCAGGCGTTTCGACGGGGACAACACGTCCAATTTTGAACGGGACCCTCATGTTGCAAGTATATGCCTTCGCGACCCCAAACAGCCTCCGGATTCCGATCGCCCTGGAAGAGCTTGGCCTGGACTACAAGCTAAACGCCGTAAACGTCCGCAAGGGCGACCAGAAGCAGCCAGGCTACCTGGCGATCAACCCCAACGGCAAGGTCCCGGTCCTGGTTGACCCCGAAGGCCCGGACGGCGAAACGCTAACCCTGACCGAGTCGGGCGCGATCCTCATCTACCTGGCTGAAAAGACCGGCGAGCTATTGCCCAGGAGCGGGGCCGCTCGCGCCCGCGTGTTCGAGCAGATGTTCTTCCACCTGACCGGGATCGGGCCCGCCCTTGGTCAGGTCGGGTTTTTCAAGCGTCAGGCTTCGGAGAACCTTCCCCTCGCGATCGATCGTTTCCAAAAGGAGGCGGAGCGGGTCTTGGCGGTCCTGGACGGGGTGCTGGCGCATCGCAAGTTCGCGGCCGGTCCGGACTTCTCGATCGCCGATATCGTTCACTTCGGCTGGCTGTGGCGACGCGACTTCGCCGGCATCGACTTCGAGGCGACGCCGAATATTGCTCGTTGGTACGAAGGGATTTCGGCGCGCCCGGCAGTCCAACGCGCTCTTGAACGGGTGACCGCCCTCGTCCCGCCAGCGTAGGCCACGCCACCAGGCCAACCGCTGCTTTACCGAGACTGTTCGCAACGGAGGCGCAACCGGCCTCGGGCATTGGCCATTGCATGCGCGCACAGCGCTCTTGTCGCCGGCAAGTCCGTTCCGACCCATTCCGAAAGGGGTGGCCATAGCGATGACCTCGGCCTTCTTCATTCCTGGGAGGAATAAGGCTTAGTCAAACACGAGCACTACTGGGTTTCGCCCAGTCCCATATCTCTCATCCGCTCGCGTCACCCCGGCGCCGAGCATTGCGGAGCCCCGGCCGCCGTTGTCCGGGAATAATTTAAGGACGTCACAAATGAGCAAGAAACTCGACGGCAAGATCGCTGTCGTCACCGGCGCTAGCGCCGGTATCGGTCTGGGCGTCGCCAAGGCCTTCGCCGCCGAAGGCGCCAAGGTCTATATCACCGGCCGCCGCCAGAGCGAGCTGGACAAGGCCCTGGCCGAAATCGGCCACGGCGCGGTCGGCGTTCAAGGAGACGCTGCGAATATGGCCGACGTCGACAAGCTGTTCGCCCAGGTCAAGGCGACCGATGGCCGGATCGACGTCCTCGCCCTGAACGCGGGCTTCTACGAATTCGCGAAATTCGGCGAGATCACCGAAGAGCACTTCGACAGGCACTACAACACGAACGTGAAGGGCTTGCTGTTCACCCTGCAGAAGGCGCTGCCCCTGCTGCCCAAGGGCGCCTCGGTGATCCTGACCGGCTCGATCGCCAGCCAAATCGGCATCCCGGCGATGTCCGTCTACTCCTCGACCAAGGCGGCGATCCGCAGCTTGATCCGGGGTTGGATCCACGACACCAAGGAACTGGGCTTCCGCATCAACGTGCTGAGCCCCGGTCATACCCTGACGCCTGGTCTGAAGACCTTGTTGCCGGCTGGGGCCGAAGACCACGTCGCGACGACCATTCCGCTCGGTCGTCTCGGCACCCCTGCCGATCTCGGCAAGGCTGCGGTGTTCCTGGCATCCAGCGACAGCGAATACATCCACGGCATCGAACTCGAAGTGGACGGCGGCGTCTCGCAGATCTGACAACTTTAGCTGGGCGAGCTTCGGCTCGCCCAGTTGCCATTGTCCGCCAGCCGCCTCGGTTACCGCAGATCTGCCCGGGGCCACCTCAGTCCCCATACAAAGAATCCTCATGACCCAACGCACCGTTCTTATCACTGGAGCGACCAAAGGCATTGGCCGAGCCCTGGCGGAGCGGCTGGCCCGAAATGGCCAACGTGTCATTGGGCTCGCGCGTACGTTGCCGACCGATTTTCCGGGTCGCGCCGTCGCCGTCGACTTGGCGGACGCAGCGGCGACCGAAGCGATCCTAAAAGCTCTTGCCTCCGAAGAGGCGATCACCGCCGTGGTCAACAACGTTGGACTGGTCAAGCTCCGCGAGCTTGGCGATATCCCCACGCACGAGCTCATATCCGTCCTCGATCTTAACTTGCGCCCGGCCCTGCAGACGGTGCAGGCCGCCCTGCCGGCGATGCGGGCGGCAGGTTTCGGACGCGTGGTCAACATCTCAAGCTTGGTGGCGCTCGGCATGCGCCAACGGTCTAGCTATTCGGCCGCCAAGGCCGGACTGATCGCCTTTACGCGGACCTGGGCTCTTGAGCTGGCCGAGGAGGGCATCACCGTAAACGGTGTGGCGCCGGGACCAACTGAAACGGAGCTCTTCCGAACCACCACCCCCAATGGCAGTGAAGCCGAAGCCCGCTTTCTCGCCGCGGTGCCGGCCCGTCGTTTTGCGAAGCCTTGGGAGATCGCAGCGGCTGCCGAATTCCTGCTGTCTGAAGATGCGGGCTTCATCACCGGCCAAACCCTATTTGTTGATGGCGGCGCCTCAATCGGCAAGGCGTCTGCCTGAACCGTCTGGTTAGCGACAACATCATCAATTCCGTCTAGGAATGCTCGAGGCGATCCGTCTCCTGGCCACGCTTCTTCCACCCGGGCCGCAACCATGCCTTGCGAGACGGCTGGCAATGGCTAAGTTTTAAGCTTGGGACGGCGACGGGCAGTGAACTGCGTGGCGTCTCCGCCATTTCCTGCAGGGCATGCCGATGGATCGCTTCGCGACAATGCAGACCTTCCTGACCGTCGTCGATACAGGGTCGTTTTCGAAGGCCGCGCGGCAACTGAGCGTCGGGCAGCCCGCCGTGTCCAAGACTATAGCCCAGCTTGAGCGGCGGCTGGGGGTGAAGCTGCTGGTGCGATCTACCCGTGGGCTTGCGCCGACGGAGGCTGGCCTGAATTTCTACGAACGGGCGCGGCGATCGGTCGAGGAGGCCGAAGAGGCCGAGCTTGCGGCGCGCGGCGCCGGCACCGGTCTATCCGGCAAGTTGCGGGTCTGCGCCGCCGTAACCTTTGCGCGCCTGCATATCGTCCCAAAGATCGCTGAATTCCTGGCGCAGAACCCTGACCTCGAAATGGAGGTCGTCCTCGATGACCGGAACATTGACCTGGTCCAGGAAGGGATCGACGTCGCCCTGCGCTTCGGGTCGATGCCGGATTCCAGTTTGACCGCGAGAAAGATCGCCTCGTGTCCCCGGGCAGTCCTCGGCGCTGCGGCCTACTTCGAACGGTGCGGCAAGCCGATGCTGCCGGGCGAACTGGCACTCCACCAAGCGATCGTCTACCCGCACAGCGGCGGGAGCGATGTGTGGGCGTTTCGGAAGGATGGCTCGGAGGTATCCGTTACGGTCAATAGCCGCCTGAAGATCACCGCGGCTGAAGGCATCCGCGCCGCGGTGCTCGCTGGCGCGGGACTCACTGTTGCGTCTGAGTGGATGTTCACGCCAGAGCTGGCCGACGGCACCGTCCAGCGGGCTTTGACGGAATGGCAATTGCCGTCGATCGATCTCTGGGCGGTCTATCCTGCCGGTCGCACCGCGACCGCTAAGGCAAGGTCGTTTGTCAGCTTTGTCGACAGCTTGATGGCCGATGCGGCGGCTCCGTCGACGATCGTCTGACGCGTCCCCTGCTTCGAGCGGCGGGCCAGTAGAGTGGTCCTCGCGCCGTCAGGCGGACGGGCTGGCGCCGCGTAGAACCGGCAGCAGCTCCAGGGGATCGGTCCGGCGCGTGAAGTCGGCACTCACTTCGGCGTACCGGATGGAGCGATCCGTAGCGATGACGAAGCGGGCCGGTAGTGGTAGCGTCCAACTCTCGTCACCATTCAGTGTCGGCAGGTCGATTCCAGACCGCTGGTAGAGATCGATCAGCCCTGGGGTCAGTTTCACAAGAACCCCGAAGGAGGCCGCCACGCGATTTCGCGGGTCCGCGAGCAGGGGAAAGCTTGTTCCGGCCTGCTCCCTGACGGCTCGATTGTGGTTCGGGGTCTGTGGTGAGATCGCAAGCAGCGTGGTCCCACGGTAGGTATATTCGGGCAACGCAGCCTCCAGGGCCTGCAAATCCGCGATGCAGGTTGGACACCATAAACCGCCGTGGAACGTCACGACGGCCGGTCCGGAGCTCAAAGCGTCGCTCAGCGACACTGCCCCGCCCTCGCAATCATAGAGACTGAAGCCGGGGGCTGGCACGCCAGCCCTGAGGCCACGCCTTGCGGCTCCTGAGGCTGTCAGTGCCTGCGCCGCGCGGCAGGCGATTTCAGTTGCTGAAAGCGGCGCCCCGCCGGTCGCGTTCCTAGACCGAGGCCTGCCACTCATGTCGAGTATCGCCCGAGCATTCACTGAATCTCCGCCAAGTGGTCGTTGATCCCACTCTATGTGGGCAATCCAGGCGCTCCACAGACGTGCCGGAAGACTAACACCCATTCTCATATGGAATGCCGGAGCGGTGCGGCAAGGCTCACTCCTGTGATGACGCCTCGCCCGGCCGCCTTGGCGCACCGGGGGACGAACACAGTCGGATCCGGGCGTGATTCGTCTATTCCTCGCGGTGATAAACCATATTCCCGGCGACCCACTGACTAAACCCTTCGCGGCTCCTCATCTCTACCCGTGCGCCCGTCGACGGGGCATGGGCGCGGTCTGAACTCCCCACCCCCCAGCCCAAGTTTATCTCGGCCACGCCACCAGCGCTGCCACAAGAAATGGAGCAATCGATATGAAAAAGTTTACCCTGCTTGCCACAGTGAGCGCCGTGCTGATCGCCGCGCCAGCGATGGTCCCCACGCTCGCGCACGCCGCCCCCGCGTCCGTCGCAGCTGCGTCCTCACGAACCCCGGCTAAGCTGCAATACGCGGGGGTCCTAACCTTCAGCCCAGACGGAGTGCTGTTTGTTGGCGACAACGTCAGCGGCGCGGTCTTCGCCTACCCGATGGGCGAAGGGGTGGCCCCCGCCGCCGCGCCACCACTGGAGATGGATGGCATCGACGACCGGATTGCAGCGATGCTCAAGGCGTCCAAATCCAGCATCCACATCAACGGCATGGCAGTCCATCCCATCACCCACGACGTCTATCTCGCGGTTGCGTTCGGTGCTGGAAGGCCGGCCGTCGTGAAGGTCTCGCCGGCCGGAGCGCTTTCCCAGGTCGACTTGGCGCGCGCCAAGCCCACCAGCTGGTCCATCCCCGATGCGCCGACCCCGGACGAGCACTTCCGCGACCGCACCGGAGACTGGCCGGTCCCAGCGGGCGACAAGTACCGTCAGAAGGCGATGACGCCGATGCGATCAATGACCATTGTCGACATGAAGTTCCACAATGGGGAGCTGTTCGTTGCCGGTATCTCCAACGAGGAATTTTCATCGACTCTTCGGCGCGTGTCCTATCCCTTCGACGGCCAGTCCTCATCGACGGCCGTCCGAATTTACCACGTCGCCCACGAGCGCTACGAGACCCGCGCGCCCATCCGCGCCATGCAGTTCGCCACCATCGATGGCGAGGACACCCTCGTCGCCGCCTACACCTGCAGCCCGATCGTTCTCATTCCGACTGCACAGCTCAAGGACGGCGCCAAGGTGACAGGCAGGACGGTCGGCGATATGGGCAACGGCCAGCCGCTCAGCCTGGTTTCGGTGTTGTTCAATGGGCAGCCGAGCCTGTTCGCGACGAACGCGGGCCACGGCCCGCGCATGATCCCGATTTCCGGCCTGCAGAAAGCCGTGGCATACCTGCCCGATAACTCGCCGCATGGCGGCGTCGGCGACTGGCGGCCGGAGTACCCGCTCGGCCCAGTAGGCAAGTCGCTGATGTTCGTCGGGTCCTCCCTC